>CAKVBE010000035.1 GCA_934725005.1 uncultured Rickettsiales bacterium
GGTCATAGATGGCTCTGTCAGAGTAATTGGATTTCCACGCTTGATCTGTTCAATCCAGAGTGGGATAACTGATCCACGACTGCACATAACATTTCCATAACGAGTACAACATATTTTTGTTTTTTCAGACATTCTGGATTTTGCAACTGCAACCTTTTCTTCAATTGCCTTTGTAATGCCCATCGCGTTAATCGGATAAGCAGCTTTGTCAGTTGATAGGCATATGACTGATTCAACGCCTTCTTCAATAGCTGCTGTGAGCACATTATCTGTGCCAATTACATTTGTACGTACTGCTTCCATCGGAAAGAATTCACATGACGGAACTTGTTTTAATGCAGCTGCATGAAAAATATAATCAACACCATGAACTGCATCCTTAATTGATTGTAAATTGCGAACATCCCCTATGTAAAATTTAATCTTGTCGGCCACGTCTGGCATTCTAGCTTGAAAATCATGCCGCATATCATCTTGTTTTTTTTCATCACGTGAAAAAATACGAATTTCTCCAATGTCAGTCTGAAGGAAACGATTTAATACTGCATTTCCAAACGAACCTGTTCCCCCTGTGATCATTAAGACTTTTTTGTTAAATAATGACATTTTCTTATATCCTCCGTTTATTATTTATGTACTCATTAACATAGTTTGCCAAATCTTTTTTAGGATTAATTTTCCAATATATAAAACAACATATGATATATATACATACTCCCACCAAAATCTCTATTATCAATTTATTAACACATTCTAGATTAAATCTGTGCGAAATAATCTGTATCGTTCCATACATAATCATTGCAAAAAATGCATAATATATATTTTTCCAAATAATATTTTTTATTTTCAAAAATTTTCTTTCTAATATCAACTCCATAAAAACCACAATTAGTTCAGAAATTCCTGTAGCTGTTAATGCTCCTAACGCTCCAAATGAAGGAATTAATATATAATTTGTTATTATATTAACTATTGCTCCACAAAATACGATTAAAGTATATTTTTTTTCTTCTCCTAATGGTAAAATACACTGATTTTTTATCATATCATTAATAGCCTTTAAAACAAGTATTGGACCAAATAATTTTATCAATAATACACAAGGTTCATATCCATCTCCAAAGAAAAATGGCACAAATTCGTTAGCAATTGCCGCAATCCCACCCCCAACCGCACAAGATGCCATCATATAGAATTCGGCTGTTATACTAAACATTTTATTCCACTCTTTTCTTCTGTTTTGCTCTATCATTGCAGACATTCTTGGTAACATAACAGCACCGAATCCAATTATCAAATTTAATGGAATATTCATCACTTTATCAGCATTATAATAATATCCAGTATTTTCATAATCACTTAATATGCCTAACATTGTTTTATCCATAGTCCAATATAAATTGCTAGCAATAAGTGGTATAAACAATCCTATGTTTGGTTTAATATGAATCTTGATGTCATTCCATTTCAAATCAACAAATTTTATATATTTAGGAATGTATGCCCACATTATCAATTGGCTTACAACCATTGTGCCAACCATAATTAGAGCATAACAGAATAAATCATTTGGAGACTTTACATAAATCAGTATTAAAAACACTCCCAAAAGTTTAACTAATGAGTTTCTTATTACTGTTAATTTTACTTCTTCAATACCAAAGAAAAACCAATTTATATCCAACAATGTAGAAATAATCCAAAATCCCTGTATTACTGCTATAATTCTATTTTCCTTTTCTATAAATAAAACAAAGAAGATATAAGTTCCAAAAGCTATAATAGAACAAAATAATTGTAATATATAAATGCCCCAAAAATTTTTCGACAACAATTCTTTGTTTTGACAAATATTTATCCGGGCTATAGTTCTATTTCCATATGTTTCTGTTCCTAAAAAAGCAAAAATCATAAAATAACTAACAACTGATAATGTATATGAATATATTCCTAATGATTTAGCACCTAAAACCCTAGCCAAATATGGAGATGTAATTAATGGGGTTAATATTGACAATATTCTATAAAAACTTTGATAAACTAAATTTTGTTTTAAACTCTTTTTCACCTTTTTTATATTCTTCCTCCAAGTATAATTTGAACCATTTTAGGCATTATTTTATTTAATAGATTAAACATTGCTATAATAATTATTACCGTTATTAGTGGCGATAAAACAAAATTAATTGTCGCCCCAATAACACTATCACCAAATGTAATTCTAAATATTTTGTTTAACCCTTCGTTTATAAAATAATGATAAACATATATTCCAAAACTCAAATTCATATAACGCCTTTTTTCTATTTTCTCACAAGAAAAAGAAAGCCAAAACAAAAAAGCCTCTATTAACACAACGAAAACTCTGATTCGTTCATTATCAGAAATTCCAAATATAGTGTCACACCCTAGAATAACAATTAAACCTAATAACAATAAAAATTTAACAATCTTTCTTGGTTTATAGCTTGTAATCAAATTAGGATAATATCTAGCTAGAAAACTTCCTATCAAAAAGAAAATAGAAAAATATAGAACACTAAATTGATCATATGGTTGAATCAACCATAATACCATTAGTACAAAAATCAACATTATACTACTAATTTTGTTATTAATCATTTTATACAACAACGGGCTTACATAAACTAAAATTATTAAATTCCGTAAATACCATAATGGAGTCCCCCCCCCCGTAATTAATGTTTTAAAGAAAGAACGGAAAGAGAAATTATATAAACTACTACTTAATGTATTTCTTATATAAGGAATATATTGTACACTTACAAATGCCAACCAATTAATTGTAATACCAACTATATATGGAATTACTAAGGTAAAAAAGCGTTTCTTTAATTTACTAACCACTCCATTCTCACTCTGTGATAAAAACAAATTAAATCCAGCCATAAGTGCAAACAGCATCGTTGCAAAGCCTGTAAGACTATACATAAATTTCTCGAACCAATAAGTCAAAGTATTCGTTGTTAAGGCCTCGTATTCAGAGTAATTTAATGCATGTCGATATACTATAAATATTGCCAATATAAAACTTATTATATTATACTTTTTATAATATTTTTTCAATCTCTTTGAACCTCACTTATCTAAAAGCATAACAATAATCTATTTCGCATAATTTAGGGTGTTTTATTATATATAACCCCCAAACAAATTGTCAGCAAAACATTAGTAAATGCTACAAGTCAAAAAATATATCCATCACAAAAATATTATTTATGCAATTTGTTGTATATATTAATTATTGATTTGCATAAACAATTGCACTATAACACTTTTCTATAAATTCTCGGAAAACAAATACATTACTAACATACTTCTCAAATTTGTTTCTGATATTTAATTCCCTCTTGATTCCTAGAAGAGATAATAAAGCCAATGCAAATGAAATAAATACTGTATGCTAATGAAAAATCAAATGCAGTTTCTGTTAATCCAAATAGCAAAAAATAAATTTGGTATAAATATGCAAATAAATATACACGATTATATCTCACATATTTTTTGCTATACCATAATGTATAAAACGCTGGTATTAAAAAGCCTAACAGTCCTATAATTCCAGCATCGCAGAGCAATTGGATATAAATATTATGTACATTAGTTAAATTCGTGCCTAAATATACATTATAATTAATTTCCGAGAACTTATTCCACCCTATACCCCTTATTGGATGATTCAAAAAATATTGCCACGCCTCTTTATATGTAGAATATCTTCCTGCTGTAGCTATATCTAACGAAACAGTGTCTGCCGACTGGAATATTGTTTTAAATCCATCAATTAATCTACCTATTGCGCCAAGTTTATCTGTCGGAGCAAATAATATTAAGATATAGAATAATAATAATCCAATCAAAACAAAAAGAATTCCTTTTAGGATTCTATTCCTTTTTTCTTTCTCAATATTATTAAAAAATATATATCCAAATGCTACAACGAACACAAACAAAAGCTGAGTTCTTTTACCTGTAGCAACTATTCCAAGGAATAGAATCATCCAATTTTTTATTTTTTTGTTTTTTTTAGCCATTAATGCAAATATGCCACACACTAAAATAGTAGATGCACATGCTGGCGACGGAAAAATACCTGCATAATATGACTCTGATAATTTTTGTTCTAATAAAACTTGCTTAATATTGCTTCCATATAATGAATAGATATTATTATCAAATATATTTGGTACAAACAATTGCACTATTATCGTAAATGATGAAACAATCGCAAATTTAATTATTACATCAAGCAAAACTATTATTGTATCATTACTACTATTCTTTGATAATCCTATAAAGATTATTAGCATTGTAAAAGTTATAAATGGACGTATCCAATGAGTATTCCCGCTATTGTTTGCCATAACAATTCCCATCAGAAACAAAAACCATATTGTAACTTTTTTGTAAAACCCAATCTTTTCTCTATTTTTAACTATAATGCATATTTTTAATATGAGAGCAAAAAATAAGCTAATTGAAAAAGTAACTCCATCTTTTGCTGTAAATATGCAAAACAAAAATATAAATAATATATAGTATAATTCCTTTTTTTTAATTTTCATATATTTTTCCTACTTAATTTTAAAAACCCAATCTCTATATCTCATATATATAAATGAAAATGTATTCCGTAACCAAAAAAGAACTGAATATGTAATATCTGCCCAAAAAACATTTCGATTATATAAATGCAAAAATATTGAACTAAATCTATTTTTTCTACTAGTTTTGTATACATCATTCATTTTTGAGTAATCAAAAATTTCTTTTAACTGTTTGCGCCTTTTTTTAGGTTTTTTTTCAGAATCTTTTCTATATAAATTGCTAATACAACTTACCATATAGTCACATTTAAAATCAGCTAGAAGCACCTTATCCGAATCGCTATTCATATCTAGATTCGAATATAGTTTTAAAACTTCATCAAGCAAATATTTTGAAATTTCAAACAAATTATCTCTATATTTATTTACTAATGATTCTGTATCCCGCCTAACATAGTAATATTGTGGAGTCTTACTGCTAATCGCAACATTGCATACTTTAGTAATATATTTACAATTAAAAATCAAGTCTTCACCTGTAGAAAAATCGTTTTCAAACTTAATGTTATTATCCAACAAAATTTTTCTTTTGTATAATTTACTAACGTCTACATTCAATAAACCATCTACCCCTAAAATACGAACTGCGCTTTTTGCATTAGTTATTTTATTATTACATTTCGGCAAAACACCAATTTCCTTATTCGTATTCTCATAGAAAACCTTATATCCCATTACTATTAAGTCGACATTTTGCTCTATCATTTCTGCTAAATCAGAAATATAATTTTCTTCCACAAAATCATCTGAATCTACAAAAGCGATATAGTCCGCTGTAGCTTGTTCGATACCTAGATTTTTTGCAGAAGAAGTGCCACCATTAGTTTTGTGAAATACTTTTACATTGTCTTTATATTTGATAGCCAATTTATCACATTTTTCTTTTGTAGCCAACTCACTTCCATCATCAATTAAAATAATCTCAATATTTTTATAAGTTTGATTAACCAACGAAACAACACATTTTTCTATGTATTCAACAGTATTATAGACTGGAACAATAACTGTGATTTTAACTTTACTCATTAATTATTCTCCCTATATTTTTTTATATGCTCAATGTCTAATAGAGTGCTCTCTTCTATTGCGTACTTTTTCACCTTTTCTAAGTTTTTTTCACCTTTACATTTTCTTTCATCAAATGTCATTTTATAATATCTGTCTATTTCCGCACATAAGGCATCAACATTCTCCGACGGCACTATATCATCCTTTTCTAACATTGCAACACCTGCTAAACATCTGTCAGATGTAACTGCCGGAATTCCATTTGCCATAGCTTCTGATATAACCAATCCCCATATATCTTCCCTTGTCGGAAGAATAAATAAATCTGCAGCCATATAATACTTTTTTAATTTTAACTGATCACAAAAACCAACAAATGTAATTTTGCTTTCATTTTGAGGATTAATAAACTCATCATAATCGTCACATTTTTCAGCACCTATAAAATATATCGTTATATCTTTGTTAATCTTCTCAAGGGCCTTTAGAAGCAAATCAAATCCTTTTCTATACTCAAATTTTCCAACAGCGATTATTGTAAAATTCTCACTCATCTCTAATTCTTTTTTTAATTGATTCTTTTGTTCTTTTGTCAAACAAGTTTCTAAAATATACTCTTTATTAATATTTGAGAAAAAATGTCTATATTTAATTTTGTTTTTACCACCATAGTAATCTATAAATTTATCAGTCTCCTCCGAGGTGCTAAAATAAGCTTTCGCTTTAGAAATAAAAAAAGTTTTTAAGCACCTTTTGACTTTGCTCTCATCATAAGAAATAAATCCTCCATCTATTGATAAAATAAAAGGAATTCTTTTTTTATTCAAGCTTAAAATCAGAAGTTGTTGCCCAATAAAACCATATCCATCTAAAATATATACATCCGCATTTTCTTGAGCAATTGAGTGTACATCAAAAACATTTATTTTTCCAAATAATTTTTTTGCTTTATATTTTACTATAGCCCTGGATGGATTATAAGAAATATAATTCAAATTCAAACCTTTTTCATATTCATTCAAATGATAAATAACAACCGTATGATATTTTGCCATCTCATCCATCCATCTCATACGGAATGGCGCCATGTTTTGTGTACAAAAAACTATTTTCATGCTATTTTTTACCCCTTATTAAATATAAACAATCTCCTAATATAGTTCCTTTTGGATAAGCCTTTGAAGTTATTAACATAATAAATAAACCGAAAATTTTTCTTTTTTCTAATAGTTTAATACGCTTTTTTAGTTCCTTTTCTCTCATATCAAGAAAGTGATAATCAATGTTTTTAATATTATTAACTTCTATCATTCTTCTTAATTGCTTATATTCCTTTTGCTCCTTTTCCTTTTGCTCAATTCTCATAGTAATGGAATAATTATTTAACACATTTTTCCCACCTGTAGTATTTTCAGAATGAATTCGATAACCACTTAAGACTTCATTCATTCGATAATTGCCATCCATATTTATTGCCAATAAACCAATTAATTGATCATGACCATAGCACCCATCCAAATTAGCATTGGCAATTTTATCTCTTAGGCACGCTCTTACTCCCATTGAAAATCCAGGAAACGAAGATTCATATAACCATTTTCTAAAATCTATTTTGTCCACTTTACTTATTCGTTTATTGCGTGACAAAGTTCTAAAATTTTCATTCACATCACCTTTTTCATCTATTATTTCATAGTTCGCATTCAAAAGAACACATTGAGGATTTTTTTCAAAGTACTCTATCATAGTTTTAAATTTATTAGGATAAAAAATATCATCTTGATCAGACAAAAAAATGTAATCTCCTTTTGTCAAAGTGATTGCTTTAATAAAATTCCTAATATATCCCAAATTTTTTTCATTAATCCAAATTTTCCACTTATTAAAAAGCTTATTATTTTTAATAAATTTTCTAATAACGTCAACTGTGTCATCAGTGGATTTATCATCACAAATAATAACTTCATCTACCTCAATAGATTGTTCCAAAATAGATTTAAGCTGCTTTTCAATATATTTTTCACCATTATATGTTGCGATTGCTACTGAAATCACTGTATATTCCTCTTCTTCCAAATTATTGATTTCATTTTATTATATATTAAGCTTAATTTACAAGACACTACCATCCTTTTTTTGCATCATTAAGATCCATTTTTTTAATGCTTTTTTGTGCCTTTTCACCTTCCGCAAGACATGCATATAAATATAATTTATATGCTAAGTAACTATATTTTGTTCTATTTTTATCTGTTTTAAGAAGAAAATTTCCTAATATATTTTTGATTGTTTTAAATCTCAAAAAACTTTTAATCACTTTATATCGATTATATAAAATAGCATAAGCTTCAGGACACTCCTGTTTTAAAATTCTTTCACCATAAACTCCTGTTTTATATAGTTTTGTTCCATATTCAATAATTGTACTACTTTTTTCGTCATGATAAGCTTTTGCTTCGGGCAAATATTTAATTTTGAACCCAGCTTTCTTTACCCTATATCCAAATTCTACGTCTTCACATCCATAGCCAATAAACTTTTCATTAACGCCACCGATTTTTCGAATAAATTCTTTTCGAAACGAAAGGTTCATAACAACGATTTTATTAAACGTTAAATCAATATCCACATCTTTATCAGATAAATGTTGTCTATCTCGAAATAAATAATAATTGCTCTCATTCACTAATTTTTCTCTAAACCTAATTTGACCACAAAAAAAAGTATTTTTGCTATCCTTATTTGCCTCATAATGTGCTTTCACAAAATTTTCAGTTGGATAAACATCATCATCCATAAAAACAATAATATCTGATTTAGAAACTTCTATTCCTTTATTTCTTTTTACTGCTAGTATATTTTCAGCATTCTCAACATAAACAACATTAGGAAATTCTTCTTGTAATTTTTTAACACCTTCTCCTGTTCCATCTGGGCTACAACTATCGACCACAATTATTTCATATTGTTTCCTATCCATTGTTTGATTTTCTAATAATTTAATTATATTAACTAAATCTTTTTTTCTATTCCATGTTGCTATACATATCGAAATTTCTATCATAACAGCTCCTTTTTTATTGAATTTAATATTTATAAACAAATCAATTTTTACCATTACATACATTCAGTAATGTACATTCCAGCTTGTCCATAAAAACATGTTTCAAAAAATTCTCTTCATAATAATTTCTTGCATTTTCCCCCATGCTTATTCTGTCCGTATCCTTCTTAATAAACATTTTAATATTATTTACCAACTCTTCTATGCTTTCAGCTTTTCCGCAATAACCGCATCCAGCTTCCTTTATAATATGTTTAGTTTCACCATCAATAGCTCCAAAAAT
>CAKVBE010000036.1 GCA_934725005.1 uncultured Rickettsiales bacterium
CATATAATAATCTAATGTTCTCTTTAGTGTTTTTCAAAAAAGACAATGGGAGAATTATATCATCAAAATAATCTTTTGTGTTAAAAACACTCGCATAGCCACTGAACTTTACCTTGTACATTTTTTGTTTTTATTTTGATTTTATTAAACAAAAAAATAACCAGGAAGGTATATAACTAATTAATCTATATATTTAATAATCTTCCAACTCCCATCTGGCTTTTGGGCAAACGTCAAGTTTATTCGTTAACCCTAATCTGAATCTTTCTAAACCAGCCCATGCAACCATAACACCATTGTCTGTACACAATTTTAACGGAGGCGTCACAACATTGTAATTATATTTTTTGCAAAATTCTAATAAATTATTCTTAATATATTGATTAGCACTAACACCGCCAGCAATAACTAAATTCTTCATTTTTAGGTGTTCGTTATCTAATTTTTCAAAAACATTTTTTAATCTATCACAGATTATATCAACAACTGTTTTTTGTAAACTAGCACTAATATCGGCTCTATCTTGTTGTGTTATTACACCGAGTTTTTCAATTTCTGTTCTAACACATGTTTTCAATCCAGAAAATGAAAACAAAAATTTTGTTCCAAAATCTCTTTTCTTACCAGTATTGTCAATCAATGGTTTTGAAAACTTGAATCTATTTTCATCACCAAACTTTGCAAGTTGTTCTATTTTTGGACCACCAGGATATTCAAGTCCAATCATTTGTGCAACTTTATCAAAGCATTCGCCAAGAGCATCGTCTATTGTTTCACCAATTTTTTCATAATTACCGACGCCTAACACTTTTAAAATTTGACAATGACCTCCTGATAATAACAATAATAGGAATGGAAAATCTAAATCATTAGTTATTCTACTAGTTAATGCATGAGCTTCGAGATGATTAACTGCTATAAATGGTTTTTTCAAAATTGAGGCAACACTTTTTGCAAAAACTGTTCCAACTATAACACCACCTATTAAGCCGGGACCAGTTGTTGCTGCAACGGCATCTATTTCATTAAAGCCAATATTAGCGTCACAAAATACTTTTTTGAATACTTTATCGATAACATCAAGATGATTTCTTGAAGCAACCTCAGGTATCACACCACCAAATTCTTTAAAAATATCTATCTGCGAAACAACTATGTGTGACAATATATTTTTATTTTCATCAACTATCGCCATAGCTGTTTCATCACAACTTGTCTCTATTCCAAGTACTAACATAGTTTATAATACTGAAAAAATTCTAAATAAATTTATTAGTAAACCAGATAAAATAAATCCGTCAATATTGCATAGAATTGGTGTAGTAGTACCATTTATGTTCAATTCATTTTTAAAATTTTTAAGCCAAACGCTTTCATAATAATTTAGGACTAATATTAATAAATTTATTGATACAAATTTAATTATTCCTATCTTTAATATGAAACCAAATATTAAACCATAAAATATAGAAAATACAGAGGTAAGTAACAATAAAACAATTTTTGATTGCTCTTTTTCAAAAATACTTTTTACATATATATTAACAAATTTTAAGCAGATTATATAACTTAAAAACCAAAACAAAAAATTGTGCCCAAGTTTATTATTTATTTCGAATGTAAAAATAAATGGTAATA
This sequence comes from uncultured Rickettsiales bacterium, assembly GCA_934725005.1. The sequence goes on from CAKVBE010000036.1 coordinate 1,639, forward strand.
ACATATAAAAATATAATAAAGTTGTTTTATTTTTGTCTAAAATTACACCGTTATTATTTCTTATGAATTCAAAAGCAGCATATAGAATTAATATAAATAAACCTATTAAAAATACATTTTGAAAAAATCTTGTTACAATGAAAATACTAAATAGTAATGAAACCAACATTGTAATTTTGTTTTTCAAAGTGGACAAAACAACACTGTCTTCTACATTAATTTTGCTTAAAAAATTAAAACTAAAAATATTGCTAAAAAACTCTTTTAAACTACTAAACATACTATTTACCTAAGTTTCTTTTTCTATTGTTAAAATCAACTATGGCATCATTAATATCGTTTTCAGAAAATTCTGGCCAATATTTTTTTGTTGAATAAAATTCAGCGTATCCAATCTGCCATAGTAAAAAATTACTTAATCTCATTTCTCCACCTGTTCTTATCACTAAATCAGGATAAGGTGCTTCGGAATCGTATAAATAGTTTTTAAATGTGTCTTCATTCACATCGTCCAATTTTATAATATTATTGGAAACACCACTGGCAATTTTTTTCGCTGCGTCGACTATTTCTTGTCTTCCGCTATAATTAAAACATATATCTAATTGAAGATCAGAATTGTTTTTAGTTTTTTCTTCAACTTTTCTTATTAATTCAAGAAGTTCGTTGCTTAATTTTTCATCACTTCCAATAAATCTTACTCTTACATTCTCTAATTCTTCTACAGATTTATTTATAATTTTATTGGCGTAATCTTTAAAAAGATTCATTAAATAACTAACTTCTTCCTTTGTTCTTTTCCAATTCTCTTTTGAAAAAGCATAAACTGTCATATATTTTACACCAATACTTTTTAGGTATTTAGCTATTTTTGTTAATGTTTCAGCACCAACATCATGTCCAAAAGTTTCCTTACTGTTCAATTTTGCCCAGCGTCTGTTTCCGTCCATTATTATAGCTATATGTTTTATATCATTTGTGTTTATAGTCTTACTGTCCATATCATCAAACCGTCATTATATCTTTTTCCTTAACAGACACAACATTATCTATATTTTTAATGTATTCGTCTGTTAAATTTTGAATATCTGTGTTGAATTTTTTCATTTCATCTTCGGAATAGTCAGATTTATTTTTCTTTATATCTTCTAGTGTATCTCTTCTTATATTTCTTACAGAAACCTTTGCATCTTCGCCATATTTCTTCGTTAATTTGCATAATTCCTTTCTTCTTTCTTCTGTGAGTCTGGGAACACTAATTCTCAATATCTGTCCATCAACTCTTGGATTAAAACCTAAATTTGCTGTAGTTATAGCTTTTTCAACTACTTGAACCATTGATTTATCCCAAACTTGTACAACTAATGTTAATGCATCACTAACAGTTATATTTGAAACCTGATTCAATGGTGTAATAGAACCATAAAAGTCTACCTTAACTGTACTTAACAAATCTGGTGTTGCTCTACCGGTATTTACGCTTAAAAAATTATTTTTTAAATGTTCTAATGATTTCTTCATCAAATCTTTTGCTTTATTATATGAACTATCCATAACAATAATTAATTTATTAATAACATTTACTTTCTTTCCTTAGATAAACTTAATTTATTCTTACAAACTGAAATTTCAAATAAAAGTTTATCGAGTGAGCTTATTATGAGACTTCTAAACTTATTATTTTTTCCGGTTTTTAAAAACATTACATAAGTTTCAACTAAAAAATCAGTTGTATTCTTTATCTTATCTGCAATAGGTATTAAAATATCTTCCTTTGTTTTGATACTTATAAAGGTATTATCGCTTACTTCCTTCATTATCTTTTCAGATAAATCATAGTAAGACAATATTTTCTTATAAATATCTTCGTCCTTTATCATTTTAAAACTTTCTTATATCTATTTTTTAGACTATCTTTAAATTCCTTTTCGCTGATCTTCTTTGCGTCTAGTACATAGTTGACCCCATTATTTGAATTAATTTCTTTAAGTAATTTCTCCTTGTAATTAACTAAAAAATATTCTAATTCTTTATTTTGTTTCTTATGAGCAATTTTTGTTGCTTTATCAATCTCATTGCTTCTATATTTAAAACTGTTTTTAGTACCATTATGATTATAATCTTTTTCAGTTATATATTTAACACATTCATTACAATCACTAGAAGTAGCCAAAAACAATGCAGTTTCACCAAAAATATTCTCAGGCCAAACACTGGCACCAGCATCAATCAGTATTTTTACAATATTAGCATTTCCATCATTACATGCACGCATCAACGGAGTAAATTTTTCTTCATCAGTAGCATTTACATTAACATTTTTGTCAATTAAAAGCCTCAATGCTTCAACTGAATCATTTTTAACGGCCATATGTACTGTACTTACGCCGGCTATATTTTTTTCATTAATGTCAGAACCATTGTCCAAAAATATCCTAACAGCATCAACATCGTTGTTTGACACAGCCCTCATTAGTGAAGTAATTTTTAAATCATTTAAAAACATAACCTCACTATTGGTATCAGTTGCATTGGCTACAAGTGAAACCATTATGGCAACAAAAAACAGAAATACGAACTCTCTTTTCACAACAATACTATATCAATTTGTTAGTTACAACCTTATCATTGTTTACCTCCTCCTTGCGTCACTTGTAACAATAACATGTATTATTGCACTTTTTACACCTTTTGTTGTTCCTGTTACATACCCTACTTTTCTCATTTCGTCTTCAGAATATGCTACTCCTAAAACAAAAGCCTTTTTGTTTGACACAACTACCTCATAATTTATAGTTCTAATTCCGTTTGTAAATCTTAGTCTATTACTTATTGATTTTGACAAAAAGTAATCGCTAATAGAGTTAATTTTATCCTGTGTAACTTCCAATTCATTTATAACTTCTTTAACCTTATCAAATTCCCAAACTTTGTTGTATATAAAATTCTTTATTCTCGCGTCTGGAACAGCACCAGTAATCAATATCCTCCCCTCATAGGAAGTAATCTTATAGCTACCAATTCTCTTCATATTATTAATCTCAGCAAATATTTTTACATCTTGCTTTAACTGTTTCTTTATACTTTTCTCTAAATTTCTATCATTATTTATCCCTTCTATGCTTCTAATTGTACCAGTAATTTTCTCTGTAACACTATTTGTGGTCACAGCCACGCCAACACATCCACTAACTGTAATCAAAACAAGTAATATCAAAAATATCTTTTTCATCACAAAATCGCATTTAACAATACACCGAGCAATTTTATTACAAGAAAAAATAAAAACAATATGCTTAATGTTTTGCATTTTATTATTTATTTTAATTACATTTTTATCAAAAAATTCCAATAAATTCTTATTTAATAAATATGCAAAATTTTAAATTTTTTTAATATTTAAATTTTAAATATTCCACTTGACAAACAATTAATCAGCTAAATATCTATATAAATCAAACATGATATTTTTTTTCCTTAGTTTAAAAAAACATTTGAAAATATTTTATTTTATGGTATAATGATATAGTTGAATAAACAACTAAGGAAATATTATGGTCACACAACAACAAAAGAAGTTTGAACACTATATGCATTATATAAATAGAACGCTTAAACATAGTAGAGAAGTTGGCGATTTACTCATATTTATAATAAGAAACAAGAGTAAATTATCATTTGAAATAGACCCATGGATAATATTAAATAAAGCGGTTAGACACGACACAGATAAATTTTCCAGAAAATATCTGACAGACATGATAAATTATTTATACTTCAGTGATGATTTATCCATAGAGGAAAAAGAAGAACTAAATAAAAGCTATATAGAACACAAAAAAACACAACGCCATCATCCAATGTATTATGAAGTAAATAAAGAAGAAAAAATACAAAATGAAGATATTTGTGAAATGGTATGTGATTGGATTAGTGCAGCTAGAAAAGACAATAATAAATTGATTGAAAATTCTGACATATGGAAAAATAATTTTGAAAACGGGTTGAAAAAATCAAACATGTTGGAACAATATAGAGATAAATTTTACAGTGTCTTTACATTAATGGATGAATATTTTGAAAAAAAGAAAAAGCGACAAAGAAAAAAGTCTAGTAAATGAACTAATCTTTAAATTCATTAATAGAAGAAAACTTATTTTTATTTTTCTCGTTATTTTTGTTCTGTTTGCAGAAATAGTTGGAACATTCATGGCACAACATTTTAATAAACAGATATACGGTAATGCATTTTTGAAAAATATTAATATTTATTCTTCTACATTAATTATTTTAGCATATGTGTTTTGTCAGAACTCAAATTACTTGAGCGACATAATTAAAAGAAAACTATTTTTTGCATCTGTAGAAAAAAGTAAAAACGATGTTAGAAACTACTTATTTAATTACGTTATTAAACAATCTACAAAATATTTTAACAACAACTTATCTGGTGATTTAAATAACAAAATAAATACAATAGTGGATAATTTTGCAAAACTAATTGATGTTTTAAATAATATGATTTTTACATTTTTCATATTACTTTTGACACCAATTTTATATGCAAATATAAGCGTGTATTTATCACTATCATTTTTAATAGTATCTATATTATATATAATTGTATTAACAAAAACTAGAAAATCGTTGAGCGCAAAATCAAAATTATTGGCTGAAGCTGAAAGTAAATACATTGGTTTTGCTAACGATGATTTTGTTAACATCTCAAACATAAAAATTTTTGGGATTGAAAAATTTGAAAGTAATAAATCAGACAATATTTTGGAAAATTGTGAGGAAGTAAATTTTGATTACTTGTCATATTTTGGCAAACATAAGATTGTAAATTTTATAATGGTTTTTTCTCTTTTATTTTCAGTACTCTGTATAGCCGGTATACTATTGGTAAAAGGAAAAATAGAATTTGGAACCTTTATGTTCTGCACAACAGTTGTATCAATAACGAGATATATTCTTGATGAAATTAGTTTCAGTCTTATGAGATATTCAAAGTTAACAGGAATGTTGGACAATTCTTTGAATAAATTATTACAACCCATAGAGATATTGAATACAAGTTCAAAAAAATTAAATATTCAAAATGGAAAAGTAGAATTTAAAAATGTCGATTTTAGGTATTAATATATGAAAAATGGTAAAATAACAAAAAAATTCATTTTTGATGCTATATATGGTTTTAAATTTAAGTTCTTCATTATCTTTGTTGTCAATCTATTTTTTGAAAAAAGTACAGAAATATTAATATTACCATACATATTAAAAATAATTGGTGATAGTTATTCAAATGGTAATCTAAACTTAACACTCATTATACTATTAACTTTTATTTATACACTCTGTTTCTGTTCAAAACACTTGATTAGTGCAATATTCGTAAAAAAATTTTACTATGATTGTTATTATAAATTCTTCACATCAGTAAGAAAAAAAGTATTCAATTACCTCTTGGGACATTCTATGAATTTCTTTGAAAACATACAGTCCGGAGTTGTTACAAGTAAACTAAATGATATATCAGATTCATTGAATACAATATTTGACCATATTTTCACAATATTATCTAGCATAGTGATTTTTCTATTTATATTATTTCTTTATTATAAAATTGATATTGTATTGACCATATTTTTATTCTGCTGGTCAATTGTTTTTTTATTAAATAGTTACTTCAGTAATAAAATTATATTTAAATTTGAAAAAAATGTGTTTTCTAAAAATAGTATAATCTATGGAAATATTACTGACAATTTTTTGAATATATCAAGTATAAAATCAAATTCTACACAAAATGTAGAACGATGTAATATAAAAAAGTGTGGAATCGATAGTTTAAAATCAATAGCCGCTTCAATGAAGATCAAAAACTATGCAAGTTTAATATTGTTCTCTTTAATATCTATATTAATGTGTTTCATACTTGTATATTCTTTAAAACTATTGAATGACAACAGAATAACCATAGGAACATTTGTTTTTATTGGACAAAATGTAACAATGTTGTCACTTTTATTGAAAAGATTTTTTGAGGCAATAAATTTATTCACTGAATCTTATTCAAAACTGTGCAATGGAGTTGAAACATTGATTACACCATATTGCATTACAAACAAATACAATGCAAAGAAAATTGAAATGGGAAATGGAAAAATTGAGTTTAAAAACGTTAACTTTACATATAAATGAATAATATTAACGTTTCTTCATTAATGATTTATATCCAGATACAGTATCTATCAAGTTCGATGTTATTACTGATTGTCTAGTTTGATTGTATTTTAAAGTTGTATCCGCTATATCATTCTTGATATTATCTTCAGCGCCTTGCAGAGTATTCAATCTATTTTTTTGTTCAGATGCCATCGAATTAGCTATAGCTGAATATAAATTTATAAACATATACTGTTCAACAAGATCATATAGTAAAACATTCGTATCAACTCTCCACAAAGGAACATTGTTTGTTGGCCATTTTTTATTCAAAAGATCTTTAAAAAAATCTTTTTCTAGAGGAACTATTTCCTTTTTTGTTAAAATACCATTTGATTTTGTATCATATTGTGTAAAAAAAACATAAACATTTTGCGATTTTTTTGAATATTCATTTATAAAAGAAAATATGTTATACACAATATGTACTATATTTTCTATTGAAGTTGGTAAGCTTAAATGCTTTTTAACATTTACCTTCCTGGACAACAATGTTGAAAATATTTTATCTCCAACAGTTATGAGCATATTATTTTCCAATGAAAAATCTAATTTATCATTATTATCAATAAAAAAATTTACAATTCTGTCATTAAATTTTCCACACAATCCTTGGTTGGAACCAATAACTATCATTATATTTTTTGAATTTTTATTCTTGAATTCGCTTTGTTCAACATATTCTATATAGTTTAATATATCATAATTTTGTGAAATTACCCCCTGAAAACCAAGGTATATATTATTCATATATTTTCTATTGAAGTTGGTAAGCTTAAATGCTTTTTAACATTTACCTTCCTGGACAACAATGTTGAAAATATTT
>CAKVBE010000037.1 GCA_934725005.1 uncultured Rickettsiales bacterium
AAAGTTTATCAGAACCAGTTTCACAGATAATAGATGCTGTTAGAGTAGCACTTGAATCAGCTCCACCTGAATTATCTTCAGATATAGTCGAAAGAGGTATCGTATTATCTGGAGGAAGTTCACAACTAAAAAACCTAGATAATGCAATAAAAAATGTGACTGGATTACCCGTATATGTTGCCGAGAATCCACTGCTGTGTGTAGTAAACGGAATTGGAAAAGTTTTGTGTGACACAAAAACATTTAAAGGTGTACTATTTAAGCAAAACTAGGTAATCAAATGGTATACTATAGTAGTACATATTATGTTCCAAAATTTGATACGACTGCAAGGAGCTATCTGTACTACCTTAAGGTTATATATGAAAGAACGTCATTCTTAATTGTGTTAACATTGTCAATTTTTTTATTATTAAACTACAATGAAAACACAGCCATAAATGAGAGAATCAGTGATATAATAAATACGTTTTCAAAGCCATGTATTCACACAATTAATTTTATAGATACAGGTATCGAAAAGACATTTTGTTTTTTGGGTAATATAATTTTCATGTATAAAGAAAATATATATCTCAAAGAACAGAACAAAAAGCTTAAAAAAAATGAAATAACTATACATAACGTCAATTATGAGAATAAAAGGCTAAGAGAACTAGTAAATTTTATTGGCATCAACAATATAGACAAGTATATAACAATAAAGTATAATTTTATAACAAAAAATAAGTTCGAAAATAAAATAAAACTCAATGTAGGAAAAGATAATGGTGTCAATGATAATAGCGTTGTTATCAATAGCGATGGTAACTATATAGGAAAAACTATTAGAACAACAGATAAATCTACTGAAATAATGTTATTGACCGATATAGATTCAAAAATAGAAGCTACAACATTGGATAATAAAGTTAAATTGATACTAAATGGGAACAATAGCTTGTATTTAAATATCGCCTACATAAACGACAATGAATATAAATTACTAGAAGGTGACTCTGTATTCTTAATAAATAATAGTTTTCAAGATCTAGATTTTTACATCGGAAAAATTGTAAAAGTTCAAAATGATTTCAAGGTTAAAATAGAAAGTAGTTTCAATTATATAGATTATATAACGATAATAGATTCCGATAAGATAAATTATAATAACTAATAATAAATCAAAATTTACCAGAATAGCACAATTTATACTGATTTTATTATAGTAGTATCGTATACATACTTGAATTTTAAATAATTTTTAGCCATAATAATACGAATAATTTATTATTTATTGTAATTCATTTTATGAAAGAAATTATACTAGCATCTAATAACGAAAACAAAATTAAAGAAATAAGTAATCTACTAAGCGATTTTGGCGTTAAAGTTAGAAGTCTGAAGGAGCTTGGTCTTGGTGATCCAATAGAGGACGGCGAAAATTTCAAAGAAAACTCATTAATTAAAGCTAAATTTGGTTTTGAAAAAACTGGTTTACCATCATTAGCTGATGATTCTGGTTTTTGCGTAGAAAGTTTGAATGATTTCCCGGGACTATGCTCAGCTAGATTCGCTGATGCTTGTGGTAGCTATGATGAAGCTTTTAGAATTATAAACGAATGTATAAATCCAATAAACAAAAAAGCGTATTTTATCACATCAATAGCTTTTATATATAAAGACAAAAAAGATAAAATTATAGAAAATACTTTTGAGGGAAAGATAGATGGTAGTTTTGTTTACCCTAAAAGAGGAAATAATGGTTTTGCTTATTGTCCAGTATTCCAACCAAACGGCTATGACAAAACTTTCGGTGAATTAACTAATGAGTTAAGAACAAGTATCAACCATAGAAGACTAGCTTTAGATAAATTTTTAAATTTTTTCAAAAGACTTAACGGACAACTTTAGTAACAAAAAATAAATTAAAATAATGGATCCAATCTCTAAGAACAGGATTGGCTTCCAGGTGTTTCATCATCATTGAACATATATCGGCTATCAATCGGATAGTTTTTGTAATTATATAAAACAATTTTTTATAAAAAATCATTTGATTTATTTTTTTTTAATTATACCATGACGCGTTCGTGAGTTAATTTGTAAAATTATTAACTGACGTATTTATTGTTTTATTCAATAAAAAAGGTAGGTAAATATGAAGAGAGTATTAATTACGTTAGTAATTGTTTTATTGACTAATCTTTCTTTTTCAAATGCATTGGAAACTAGCAAGACCATTAATGTAAATGTGACAGTTAAGGATTTTTTGAGGATATTCAACATGAATAATGAGGATGATAATATTAGTCTTACTGTAGACAATGAAAACATTGAAAAAAAATTGGAAGGCAGAAAGGATTTTTGTGTTCGTTCTACAAAAAAAAGTTATAAGTTAAAAGCACGTGGAGAAGGCGACAATGAAAGTTTCGTGGTAAAAAATGATGAAGGCGATTCTGTGGAATTCGAATTACTTTGGGGAAGAGAAGGAAATAAAGAATCTTTATTTAGCGATAAAGAGACTAAAGAGTCATATCAAGTAGCCGATAAAAAAGAGAATTGTGAAGGGGGAGTTTCAACCTTGTTTGTTAATTTTGCAGATGGTGCATTTATGGGAAAACATAATGGTAATTATAGAGGTAGTGTTACCCTTACAATTACCACTGAGTAAATTTTGCTTAATAGGCATGCATTGCGAACATGATATATTCGCAGTGCTTTTTTATAGAGATAGAAATATGAAAGTGATGTTGTTTAAATTTCAAACAGTCGTTTTATTGATATTGATGACCATTTGTATGCAACCAGCCATAGCTGGAAGGAATTCTAAAATAAGGTTAAATATTAAGGATTTTATAGCTATTTCAAATAAAATAGATAACATAGAGCTGAATGTTGGTGCAACGGATAGGGAAAGCGCAAAAAGCGGTGGAACATACGTATGCGTTTATTCTTCAAAAGATTCTTACAAAGTAACACTAAGAAGTTCCAATGCAGATGACAAAAAATTTAGAGTAAAAGATCAACGTGGTAACTATATAGAATATACAGCATCCTGGGGAACTAGTTATGATGACTTACTAGAAGTTGTACTTGAAAATGGAATTGAAACAAAAGAATCGTTTATACCAGACAAAACTATGGATTGTCCAATAAACAGAGCATACCTTAGCATAATGTTTCCACCCAATTCATTTGTTTACGCAAATTCTGGAACATATGCTGATACATTAACAATAACAGTTAGAGCAGAGTAAAATGAAGAAAAACTTTATTATAATTTTCTTAACAATTTGTAGTGTTTTTACGAGTGCAAGTGCCGACATAGTTTTAGATAAAATAATTCTTGACTTTTTTCCAGACGAAGAACAACAGGAAAATATTTTTGTAAACAATACAAGTTCAACAGAAAACGCATATGTTAAGATAGAACAAGTTGAAGTTTTGAATGCTGGTGCAAAGGACGAAAAAAGAGAAAAAGTGAAAAAAACCGACCAACATAGACTTATAGTTTCACCAAATAAACTTTCTATAAGACAAAACGATAAAAAAGTTGTACAATTTATAGTAAATAATAATAACAGTGATAAAGATAAAATTTATAGAGTTCAGTTTAATCCGGTAATCTCAGGGTTTTACAGTAACACACAAAATAGCAGTAACGTCTATGCTGGTATAAAGTTATTAATAGGTTACGAGGTATTAGTAATAGTAAGACCAACTGATATGAGATTTAAATTAGACATAGATAGGAAAGATAATACTATAATTGCAAAGAATAATGGAAATACAAATATTTTTATAAATAGAATCAAACAATGTAATGATAAAAATGTTTGTAAAGACTTAATTAAAGAGAAAAGATTATATGCTAATTCAGATATTTCATTAAAACTAATTTACCCAGATAGACCAGTAATAATGGAGTTAAATTATGGAAAAGAGTATAAAGTCATCAGGTATAATTAAGTTTATAAGCTTTATAATAATACCAATAGCAATTGTATTATTAACAACATTTATATTGATAGAACAGTACAAACTTTATTATAGTAAATGCAATAACAAAGAAAGTACTGTGTCAAAAGAAAACAATAACACTGGCGATCACAGTATAATCAAAAATAGCACAGAAGAAAACATAGAAGAACAATACATTGAAAAGCACATAAAAGAAGAACATGTGGAGGAGCATGGTCCAAAATTTATAGTTGACAACTCCCCACCAGCTGGTTTTATTGAACAAGAAAACTATATAATCTACGCAAAGGTATTTTATAAACAAATAAACATAACAACAACTAGATTAAGGATAGAAGGTGATAGGTATTTTACAATAATAGATTATAACAAGATTATTAAAAAGCTTCCAGCTATAAAGTCAGACAAGATAGATGATGTAATAAGTAAATTAAAAGATAAACGTATATTTAATACCGAATATTCTTGTTATCCAATAAAAAGAAACAAGTGTGATATATCTGCAACGGATTCAATTGACATTTTTTTTGATCAAGAAACATTGGGTATAAACATTATTTTAAATAACGATCTTTTTGTAAAGAATGAAAATCATGAATATATAAACGAAAAAACTAGTGATTTTTCGAACTTGTCGAAATTGTTTATCGTTGGTTATTGGAATAAAAGTAAAGACTATACAAACGACAGTTTATATACAGTTTCTGTAAATTCCAAAACATCATATAAGAAGTTTACACTCAATACTGATTTTTATAGTACAACATCACATAATAATGTGTTTTTTGATAATATAAAATTATCAAGATACTATAAAAAATCTGAGCTATCTTTGGGTGAACTAGAAACAAAGAATTTGCAAAATCTTTTGCAGGCAGATTTACTTGGCATAAGCTTAAGTACTTCATTATCCAGAATAAAAAATGACTTAAACTTATATGCACAGCCTATATACATATATTTATCGTATAAGAGCTTAGTGAACTTGATAGTGGATGGTAAAATTTACCACTCAGCCTATTATGAATTTGGAAATCAAGAGATAGACACATCCAGTCTACCATTTGGTTCATACAATGTGAAGATAGAAATAATAGAACCAACAGGAAAAAAGAGAACAATTGATTATTTTTTTGTAAAAAATTCGCTATTAGCTCCATCAAGTATACCATACTATTGGTTAGATTTTGGATTTTTAAAAAAAGATTCAAGAAATGGATTTGATTCAAAAGATGCAAAAAAATTTAATCAATATACTAGTGATTTACTATTAAGAGGTGGATTTTATAAAACTCTGAATAAGGAACTAGCACTTGGTACAAACATAATTACAACAAACAAGGTACAAGCCGCGGAAACTTATTTAAATCTTTTTAGCAAGTATTTTAATACGAAAATAGTTACTTCTATGGATTCCGATAGTAACTATGGTGTTAATTTATATTTTTATATTTCAAGAATAAAAAATTGGAGTACCAATTTTAGCTATTCGAAAAATATAATAAATAGCGATTTTGCAAGGAACAACAATTCATATAGGCCAATCGGACATTATTTAATGACAGAGAATATAAATGTTGATTATTATTTACCTAAGAACATAGGTACTTTATCTTTTAGTGGTTATTATTATAAAAATACACCAGAAGATAAAGAGTATTCGTTCGGACCAAAACTGGCTTTAATATTTAGAGTTTTAAATAATTTAAATGTTCACACAACTTTGTATGCTTTCAAGACAAGTAAAGCTTATAATGGCAACTTAATGTTATCAATGAATTTTGATAGCGATAAGGTTTCATTTGAAAACTCTTCATATACAAATTTAAAAAAATACAATGAAAATTCAACAATATTAAAACTAAGAAGTGGAGAAAAATATAATAACAATATCATGCTCAACATACAGCACAATCATAAAGTCAACTACGGTAACGTGGACTATGTAAGCTCGGATTATAAAAATAAATATGGAAAGATTAGAGGTACATATATGTTAGATAAAGTTGCAAAACAATATGTAATGGACTACTCATCAATCATTGCGTTTAATAAAGATAACTTTATTTACGGAACATATGATAACTATAGTTCAATATTGCTTATAAAAATTAATGGTGGCAACAAAAAATCATTTTTTGATATTTATATAAATAACGAAAAAAGAGCTAGTATAAATGGAGATAGTACAGTTACAGTTGGCGTATCACCATTTAAGGAGTATAGTATACAATTAGTATCCAAAGGATCAAATAACGTTATTTTAGACACAAATTACATAGATGGTATAACAATTTATCCCGGGGAATTTCAGACATTTGAAATTAATGCTAAAAATACAATCATATTAGTAGGAAAATTATATTCTGAAAATGATAAAATTTTAAAAGATATAGATATAATTGGCGAGATGGACATTACGTCAACAGATGACAACGGTGAATTTCAAATTACAGTTACTGATGGTGAAGTGTTAAAAATTGGAAAAGATATGTATTTTGACACAAAAAATATAGATAAAAAAGAAAGAGTGGTTTTTATGGATAAGATAGTAGCTAGCAAAAATGATAAAGATTAATAGACGAATAAATTCTTAAAATATATACTAAAAAATTTTAAGAATTTGAAGAACTATTTTAAATTCAGGTATTTTAACATATCATTAGTTTCTTTCTCAAGAAATTCAACTTTAACATCAGTTGTACCTTGAATGTAAAACCCTAAATTTTTTGCCACATTTTTTGATACATCAACTATTCTATTTTTCGCAAATGGACCCCTGTCGTTAACTCTCACAATCATACTTTTTCCATTCTGTAAATTTGTAATTTTTACAAGAGATGGAAGTGGTAGGGTCCTATGTGCACACGTAAAATCATTCATATTATATGTTTCACCATTCGCTGTTCTTCTGTTATGAAATTCTTCGCCGTACCAAGAAGCTATGCCGACTTCCTTATAGCTCTTATCTTCTCTTGGATAATAAGTCTTACCATCAATCACGTATGGATTACCTATTTTGTAATGTCCTGTATAGTTTTTTATTTTTTCATAATCGTAATTTTTTGGAAAATTACTTTCATACTCATTACTGTAATCATTTATAATATCATTCAGTTCCCTATAATTATTCTTCGTAACATACTTATACTTTGGAACAGAACAAGACATTATAAGTAAAATTAAAAAAATAACAATCACAGTTTTTTTACCAAGTCTTTCCATTCTTTACTCTTAATATTATTAATCAAACTTTCATTATAATCATATCCAATATATTTATATATTTCGATATATCTGTAATAAACTTCATCTCTATACAAATTATCATCAAAATTATTTCTTATATAATCCAATCTTTTTAAAGCTGGTACAAAATTTGATCTAGCTAAATTAAATCTAACAACCTCAAGTTCATTAGCCACAATATAATTTTTAAATATATTCATTTTCTCTGAAACATCATTGTAATAGATTGATTTTTTATATTTTTCTAAAAATTCATTGCATAATGAATATCCTTCACTAGCCAATTCAGCTCCTTTTCCAACATATTCCAGTCTATTAAAGTAATTTAATATTTTTAAGTATTTCATATAAACCATCTCACTATGTAATGGAAAATTTTTTTCAAAAAACTCTATTGTACTTAAAGAATCAATATATTGTTTAGACTTGTAATAAGAAAATGCTAACAAAATCATAATTTTATCGTTCAATCTTGTACAGTTAAGATTTATATTATCAAGTTGCTCACTTGCTGAGTAAAAATTACCTTTTTTTATTTCATACAACACTTTACTATATTCAACTTCGTAGTCAATTTCCTTTAATTTATCTTTGTCTTTTGTACCACTACATGCGGCCAACAGTGTAACAAGAAAAATGATATATCTTTTTTTCATAAGCAATTTAAAATATTCAGTTTTGAGTCTTGATAAATTCAGTCATATCAACAACTCTTATTAATTCTTGTAATTCAATAGCACCAGAAATTACTTTTTCAATACCATCATGCTGCATATTTTTAAAACCTTGATTTTCTAAATAGGCAAGCATATCTTTTTTTGATGTTTTTTTAACAATCATATCATCAAGTTCTTTATCAATATCTATAATCTCAGCAATTGCAGTTCTACCCAATATACCGTTATTTCTACATTTATCGCAACCAACATGTTTATATAATTTTAGATTATTTAATTTATCATTATCATTAACAAAATGCCTTAATATCGACAATTCATCTTCATTTGGCCTGTATTCTTGTTTACAATAAGGACACAATTTTCTAGCTAATCTTTGTGCTATTATACATATTAATGATCCCGACAAAAGATAAGGTTCAACACCAATTTGCATAAGTCTTGGTATAGCAGAAATCGCATCATTTGTATGTAAAGAAGTATAAACTTGATGACCTGTCATAGCGGCTTGTGTAGCAGCAATAGCAGTTTCTTTATCCCTAATTTCACCAACTAAAATTACATCCGGATCCTGTCTT
>CAKVBE010000038.1 GCA_934725005.1 uncultured Rickettsiales bacterium
GCATAAACCATCACCAGTGGTTGAATAATCGCCTAAGATAATGTGTCCAGACTGCTCACCGCCCAAATTATATCCTTTGTTTCGCATTTCCTCAGCTACATATCTATCACCGATTTTTGTCCTAATTAATGTTATTCCCAGACTGTCCAGGTATTTTTCCAAACCTAAGTTTGACATTTGTGTAACAACAACTGTATTCTGTTTCAACTTTTTCTCTTCAAACATTTTTCTTGCTATCAATGCTATTATTTTATCACCATCAACAATTTCACCCTTTTCATTAACGATAATAATCCTATCAGCATCGCCATCTAGCGCTATTCCTAAGTCTGCCTTTTCTTTTAAAACAGTTTGCTGTAATAATTGTGGTTTTGTAGAGCCACATGCATCATTTATATTTATACCATTTGGTTCGCAACCAATTTTTACAACTTCTGCTCCTAATTCCCATAAAACAGTTGGAGCAATTTTGTATGAAGCGCCATTAGCGCAATCAATAACGACTTTTAAACCATTTAAACTTAAATTTTTTGGAAATGTTTGCTTTATAAATTCTATGTATCTCTGTTGATAAATGTAATTATCAGATCTCCAAGCTCTACCTATTTCTGATTCATTTTTATAATTATTTAAAAGATTTTCATCATCTATAATACTTTCAATATCTTCTTCAATTTTATCTGGAAATTTTCTTCCCAATGAATCAAATAATTTTATTCCATTATCATAATATGGATTGTGAGACGCTGAGATCATGATACCTAAATCACAACGCATTGAACGAACAAGCATAGCTATACCAGGTGTTGGAATTGGTCCTATTAAAAACACATTTATCCCAACAGAATTCAAACCAGCTGTTAATGCTGATTCAAGCATATAACAAGACAATCTTGTATCTTTTCCAATAACAACACTACATTTTTCTTTATTTTTTTTTAACGTAATACCTATTGCTATGCCCAATTTTAATGCAAAATCAACGGTCATGGGAAATGTTCCAGCTTTTGCTCTTACACCATCCGTACCAAAATACTTTCTTGTCATACAATTTTAAATTTAATCAACAATTAGCTTTATAATACTATCTGTATTTTTTTTATTAAATTGAAAAAAATAGTAATATTGCATCATTTCCTACATTTATAAAACATATCTAGCTTATTATCATAAACCTTTGTCCGAATTTTTAGAAGACCTAGAATTGAGTGAAATAAGTTATCATGTGAAAATTTATCATGTCTAATATTCATTAAACACTCATAATCTATACTACTTTTTGCCAAATCAGACATCCAAATAAGCATTGGTATATGTAATTGGTACTTTGGTGCAATTCTATATGGTATACCATGTAAATATAATCCATTTTCACCAAGTGACTCTCCATGATCCGAAACATACAACATTCCGACATTTGTTTCATTCAAACTCTTTAATTTATTTATAACTGTAGACAAGAAGTAATCAGTATACAATATTGTGTTATCATATGCGTTAACTATATTTTGTTTTTCACAGTTCTGTAATTCCACAGTTTTACATACTGGACTATAGATACTGAAACTTTCTGGGTATCTTTTGTAGTATGAAGGACCATGACTCCCAATCATATGCAAAACAATAAACAGGTCGCCTTCTGTATTATTTATATAATCAACCATTTTATCAATCATAACTTCATCAAAACAACTTTCTTCGTTACAATATTGTTTATTTGCCAATTTATCAATTATTTCAGTTTGAACTCTTTCACAAACATTTTTACAGCTACCATCATTTTCCAACCAAAATACTTTCATACCAGATTTATCAATTAAATCGATCATATTTTCTGTATATCTTGCCTTATTTACATCAAAATTATTTTTATCATAAACAGAAAAAATTAATGGTACAGAAACTGCTGTTGATGTTCCTGATGCATAAAAATTATCAAAATTCACAATATCTTCTTTCTCCAACAATGGATTAGTCTTTCTTTCATAACCATTTAAAGAAAAATTCGATGCCCTTGCCGTCTCTCCAACAATAAGTACAAAAATTGTTCTATTTTTATCTCTTACACGCACAACATCGTTATCCAATATTTTAAATTCTCTGCCCACAAAATACGTGTTTTGAAAGTATCTAATTGTTGAATATATCCAATTTTCTGGATTCATTAACTTCCTAATTTCTGTATTGTTTCTAAAGAAAAAAGCATATTGTTTATAAAAAATCAAAGCAGAAAAAACCGCAAAAATCATTACATGTAAAGTATTTAACAATTTTTTTCTTACAAACTTTTTATCATAAACTACATCTTGAAATAATATAAAAATTGATGGAACTAAACCAAATACAACAAAGTATAACACAAATTTAAAATTAATTAAATCTATTGCTTCATTTACATTTGTCTCGAATACATTTCTTATCATGTCTGTATCTATAAATACACTGTACTCATTCATATAAAAATTAGCAAAACTGGATATTAATAATATTAAAACAACCAGACCTTTAAATATGTACGGAAAACATAATATGTTTAATACAACATAGTGGACAAAAAAAGATAAGATTGATATATTAACACAGAAAAATAATGATTTTACACCAACGACGTTCACATTACTAAATATACATTTAAAAAAACTTGTATTTAGCAAAAAACAGAAATATAGTGACAAGAGAGCATTAATTGTATTGCTGTTTACCTTGTACTTAAATTTAAACATATAATCGACTTTTTGTACATTAAAATGTATAAGAGTTAATTACTTCATACACATAATAAGTCAACATATTTCCTCAATAAATCATATAATACATATTTCTATATTGTTTTTGTCTATCAGTATTATTGAGCAAGTAATAAAAACATTTATTGTTGTGACCTATTCAAAAATATAAAATTATTTTTATAATGGGCTTATCGGGATGACTTTTACAGTAAAAGATGGAACATTATAATTTTAAAGAGATAGAGAAAAAATGGCAGAAACATTGGGAGAAAAATAATAGTTTTTATTTCAAACCAAATAAAGATAAGATAAGAAATTTTTACATGTTAGAAATGTTTCCTTATCCATCAGGACAATTACATTTAGGACATGTTAGAAATTTTGGTATAGGCGATGTTGTAGCAAGATTCAAAATGATGCAAGGATATAATGTTTTACATCCAATGGGAGCCGATGCATTTGGACTTCCAGCTGAAAATGCAGCAATAAAAAACAAAATAAATCCAAGTAAGTGGACTGAAAAAAATATTGAAGAATTTAAAAAGTCTATGAAAATGCTTGGTTTTTCATATGATTTCTCAAGGTTTGTGGCTACATGTTTTCCAGAATATTATGGCAAACAGCAAGAAATTTTTATAGATATGTACAAAAAAGGTCTTATTTACAGAAAAGAAAGCTATGTAAATTGGGATCCTGTTGACCAAACAGTATTAGCAAATGAACAAGTTGTTAATGGTAGAGGATGGAGAAGTGGAGCTATAGTTGAAAGAAAAAAATTAAATCAGTGGTTCTTTAAAATAACTAATTATGCAGAAGAATTATTAAGGGATATAGACGATAAACTTATCGGTTGGCCTGAAAAAGTTAGATTAATGCAAAAAAACTGGATTGGAAAATCTAGTGGTGCAATGTTTAAGATGAAAGTAGTTTTCCCTAGTTTCCCTCGCCCATTAGGTGACGCTTCTAGCTCCCCTCACCATTTGGGTGAAGCCTCCAATTTCCCTCGCCCCTTGGGGGAGATGGTGTCTACTGACGATTTCCACCAAGTAGAAAGGGATTCTATAAGTGAATTATTAATTTACACAACACGTCCCGATACACTTTTTGGTGCTTCATTTGTTGGTATTTCTTCAAACCATCCATTAGCCGAGTGTTTATCAAAAAATGACAAAAATATTGCTGAATTTTGTGATGAATGTGAAAAAACTTCGGTTGATGAGGCAACCACTGCTACTATGGAAAAGAAAGGTTTTGATACAGGACTAAAAGCAATAAATCCTTTTACAAATGAAGAATTACCAATATATATTGCCAACTTTATTTTAATGGACTACGGTACAGGCGCAATATTTGGTTGCCCAGCTCATGATGAAAGAGATTATGATTTTGCAAAAAAATACGGTTTACAAATAAAACAAGTTGTAACGCCCCTCTCCACAACCCCTCTCCACCAAGGGGCGAGGGCATCAGTTGGCGATTTCCATCAAGGGGCGAGGGAATTGCCCGATAATCTTCCACAAGTGACAAGAGATGAGCTTATAACTCTTCCATTTACAGATGAAGGATATGCTATAAATTCTGGATTTTTAGATGGTTTATCAACCAAAGAAGCAAAAAAAGCAGCTATTGAAAAGCTTAAAGAAATGGGTATAGGCGACGAGAGAGTAAATTATCATTTAAGAGATTGGGGTTTTTCTAGACAGAGATATTGGGGCTGTCCTATTCCAATGGTTTATTGTGAACATTGTGGAACTGTTCCTCTTAATAAAGAAGATTTACCATTAAGATTACCCGAAGATGTGACATTTGACGGAAAAGGAAATCCTCTCGAAAAACATCCAACTTGGAAATATACAAAATGTCCACATTGTGGTAAACCAGCCATAAGAGAAACAGATACAATGGATACATTTGTTGATTCATCATGGTATTTTTTAAGATACCCTGACCTATGTGAAGATAAACCATTAAATAAAGAAATCTGCAATAATATTCTGCCAATAGATCAATACGTTGGTGGTATAGAACATGCTACAGGACACTTAATGTATGCAAGATTTTTTACAAAAGCATTAAGAGATTGTGGTTATATAAATATTGATGAACCGGTTAAAAAATTGTTTAATCAAGGTATGGTTTGCCATAAAGCGTATAGAGGCAAAACAACAAAAGATTGGTGTTATCCTTGGAATGTAGAAGAAAAAGGTGGAAAATTTTATAACATTGAAACAAAAGAGGAATTATCTTATGAAGGTGTTATAAAGATGAGTAAATCAAAATGTAATGTTGTTGATAATGCAAAGATTGTTGATGCATATGGCGCAGATTCTGCAAGAATGTTCGTATTATCTGATAGTCCAGCTGATAAAGATTTTGAATGGACAGAACAAGGTATAGAAGGCTGTTGGAAATATATAAATAAATTTTATAGAATGGTAAGTGGTTTTAGTGAAATTTATGAATTATCAAAAATAAATTATAATAATACTATAATTAAGGAAACACATAAAACTATAAAATTTGTTACTGAATACCTTGAGAACTTAGAATTTAACAAAGCTATTGCAAAAGTAAGAGAATTCACAAACTTCCTAGAAAAATTAAAATTAAATTCACAAGAAGAAAAAGAATCTTATTATTTTGCATTGGTTAATGTAACAAAGCTATTTTTACCGTTTGCCCCACATTTATGTAGTGAATTACTAGAAAGATTGAGAATTACCGACTTCACTTGGCCTATATTTGATGATAATTTTACAGTTGAAAATACCATTACAATTGCAATTCAAATTAATGGTAAATTGCGAGGTACATTGCAGATTCAAAAAGATTTACCAAAAAACGAAGTCGAAAATTTGGTAAAAAATGAAGAAAATATAAAAAAGTATTTGGAAGGTAATGAAATCAAAAAAACAATTGTCGTTCCAAATAAATTAGTAAATTTCGTTATTTAAATTTGTGTTAAAATGAATAAAAAAATTGTATTTTTCACATCGCTTGTTATAGCTGTTTTGCTATATACAAGCCATTCTTTAATGAGTTATAAACTTACTAGCTTTGTTAAAGTAAAAGGAGCTGCAGAAAGATCTGTTGTTGCTGATAAAGTATATTGGAATATAGAATTTGTAAATGCTGGAAACAATATTGAATTACTTCAAGAAAAAAATTCAAAAGATATTGAAGTAATAAGACAGTTTCTTCTTGATAATAGTTTTACAGAGGATGAATTTAAACTAGGAATCATAAATTTAAACGATCTTGAAGCAAGAGAATATAAAGATCCAAATCAAAAAAATAGATATATTCTAAATCAATCAATATCAATCGAAACTGAAAATATAGATAAGGTTGAAAAAATTGTTTCAAAGATGAATTTTTTAATTCAAAAGGGTATTTCAATAAAGAATTCATATGGCGAGAACATGCCAATATATATTTTCAGTAAACTAAATGATATAAAAAGTGAAATGATTGCAGAGGCTACAAGAAATGCAAGAAAATCGGCAGAACAATTTGCAAAAGATTCAAAATCAAAAATCTTTAAAATAAAAACAGCAGATCAAGGTGTTTTTACAATATTACCAAAAAATAGTTCAGTTTATATGAATGAATTAAGCAGCAAAGAAAAACAAATTAGAGTCGTTTCAACAATCGAATACTGGTTAAAATAATACACTTCCCACATTAGTTTCGATTAACATTATTAAGTTAATTGTAGCTTTTACAATTAATTTAATAATAACATTAATCGAATTATGTCAATCTCAGAAATAAGAAAAAATTATGAAAATTTATTAAATATTTGGGAAAATTTCAAAAAAGATAACAACGAAAGACTTGAAAAGATTGAAAAAAAGTCAGTCATAGATCCATTAACAGAAGTTAAATTATCAAAAATAAATGATGCTTTAGACGAACAAAAAGAAAAATTAAATAAATTAGAAGCAAGTATAAACAGACCAAGCATAAGTAATGATAATTCATATGAGTCAAAATCTCAAACTAGCATAGAATATAAAACAGCTTTTATGGATTACATTAGAAGAGGTTCTGATTCAAATTTAGCCAATTATGAAAAGAAAAGTTTAGTCACTATAAATACCAGTGATTCAAATGGTGGATACTTACTATTACCAAATATACAAAAAATAATAACAGATAGACTTTTAGACTCTTGTATAATGAGAAAAATATGCTCAACACAAGAAATTTCCACATCCAGCTTAGATGTTATTGATAATACAAAATTTTCAACTTCTTGGATTAGTGAAACTGGTAGTGTTGATGATACTGACGCAGGAACACTAAATAAAAAAACAATACAAACCTTTGATTTAGTAGCACAGCCAAAAGTCACACAAAAATTATTAGACGATTCAGCCATCGATTTTGAAGAATGGCTTGCTGATCAATTAGCGCAAGATTTCATGAAAGCCGAAGAAGAAGCTTTTATAAAAGGAACTGGCGCAACAAGCAATAAACCAACCGGAATTTTAAATTATACAAACGGCACAACAAGTAGTACAATAGAACGCATAACAAGTGCTTCAACAACCGATTATTTTACAGAAAATGATATCATAAAACTTTTTTACTCTTTAAAAGATGAATACGCTAAAAAAGCGAGTTTTTTAATGTCTAGAAATACAGTTCAAAAAGTAAGATTATTAAAAGATTCAACAAGTGGTGCATATTTATGGAATCCAGCATTACTTGGTTCAACAAATGATACCATACTTGGTTGCCCAGTTTATCAGAGTGACTTTCTCGACTCAGTAGCTACCAGCAAAGAAGTTATGATCTTTGGTAATTTTAAATACTATCAAATTGTTGATAGAATTGGTATAAAAATTTTGAGAGATCCATACACTTCAAAACCATTTATAAGATTTTACACAACAAAAAGAGTCGGTGGCGATGTTATAAAAACAGAAGCGTTTAAAGTTTTGAAAACATCAACTTATACCGAAAAGTAAACAATTAAAATACGTAATTAGAAAACATATAAAGAATATTATATTAATTTAACTAAGTATCCACAGAAGCTTGATTTCCATGAGGTATTTAGTCTTTTAACTCAACATCTAATAATTACGAATCTTTGCGAAGTGCTATGTCTTCGAACCCAGCACTCATTGTTTTCAAATAATTATGAAATAACCAACTTAAAAAATAATAAAACGAGAAGTAACAATCACTAAAAAAATAACCGCCACAAAATGGCGGCTTTTTAGGAGTTAAATATGGAGATAAGTATATAATTATATTATTCTAATACATTTATGATTTTAAAATGTTATATTTTATAGATCAATATGTTTGTTCATAATTTTTTTAATTTTTTGAAAAAAATTTGACAAAAAAATTTACATTATTTTAATTTATTCCATAATATGTATTGCATTATTATAATATTTTATGGTATAATGATGTAAATAATTAATAATTCTTATATAGGAATTTGGAGGTGAATAAATTGTTGTATTTTGATTATTTAAATCTTGAAGAAATATTAAATAAATTTCATAAAAGTGATATAAACAATGTAAATCTACAGCTATTAATCAGCTTAGAAAAAGATTATTATATGGGTGAAAATATGAAGCTCATAATGTCCGATTTAAGAGAATTAACAAAAAATAAGGAAATTGTTTGGAACATTGATGGAAAACTGGAGAAGTTTAAAGTTAACAAACTGTCGCTCTGGGTTGGCGATGTATT
>CAKVBE010000039.1 GCA_934725005.1 uncultured Rickettsiales bacterium
GCTTTTTTACTTGCTTCTATTATTTCTTCTTCTGTTGCATTAATTTTTCCATATGCAATATTTTCTCTTATTGTTCTATGAAATAATATTGGATCTTGCGGAATGTATGATATATTTTGTCTAAGTGATTCTTGGGTAATGTCTGTTTTGATGTTTTGATTGTCTATCAGTATTTCACCATTATTTATATCATATAATCTTAATAAGAGATTTATAAGTGTTGACTTTCCTGCTCCACTATATCCTACTATACCGACTTTTTGTTTTGAAGGAATAGATAAATTTAATTGATTAAATACTAATGGTAAATTATTAGAATATTGAAATGAGATATTAGAAAAAGTAATAGATGATGTTGTAAGAGTAAGTGGTTTATCAGTATAGTTTATAATTGTTGGATTTACTACTATGTTCTCTAAATTATATTTAATTTTATTGTATTGTTCTAAATTTTCTATTATTATATTTCCTATGAATTTAGTTGTCTGAATTATATTTAAAGATGTTATAACTATATAGACTATATTTCCAACATTTAATGAATTAAGTTTATATAAGTATAAAGATAACCATAGATTTATGATTAATGGTAATGATGAAAGTATATTGCAAACTAATTTTATAAATATTTTCATAAATATTGAACTACTTTCTTTTTTATAAGAGATGTTTAAATTATCATTTAATAAATCTAACTCATATGTTTCTCTAGAAAATAATTTTATATTTATTACATTTAATAAAGCATCAATTACCGTACCATTAATTTTATTCTTTTGTTCCTCGTAATTTTTAATTCTTATTTTAAAATATTTATTTAAACAAAATATTATAGATATATACAAGATTATCCATGATAAATTTATTAAGGCTAATAATGCATTCATTTTATAAAAAGAATACAAAATACAGACTTTTAGAATTAAATTAACTGTAATGATATTTATTAAATTAAATAAAAATCTTTCAGAGAGATTGGCTAAATCAATTATCTTGCTACCTACTGAACCGCTAAGATTATTGTTGAAAAAACTTAGTTCATACTGTTCTACATGATAGAACAATGTTTTTATTATATTATTCTTGGTTCTTGTAAATGACAAAATATAAAAATACCGAGTAAATACATCAAACACAATATACAACACATTGCACATTACTACCAATAGTAATAAATTTTGTATGTCAAAATAGCTAAAATTTGTTTTTATAGACTCAATGATTAAACCAATATATTTTGGTATTGTAATGTCATTAATATAGTTTGATACTATATTAAATAATATAAATAAAATAAAATATAGAAAATATTTTTTTGTATAGGAAATTAAAAACTTAATTGGATTTTTTTCAATCATAATTTATTTAGCTCTATTATTAGTAAAATTAATATGGTTCCCGTAAGTAAAATAATCGTCATTTATTTGTAAATCAATAATGATGGCTTGTTTGCAGAATCAATTTTTATTACTTGTTGTATTATATAACTAACAAACTCCTACAAACATTGAGTATTAGATTTAAAGATACAACACCACACGGAAAACGTAAAACTATCAGAATCTGCAAGGACTTTGCAAGATACATCATTTTTAAATTTTGCACCATCTGTTTGCAGAATTTCACAAGGCACAAGATCTCCAAACTCAACACCTTACGAACACATTACAAATATTTGTCAGATTTCTCAGTATTGATTTTCATTATCAATATTATCATGCTAATGCCAATTATTTACTTTAATAATTTATTATTTTCTTTTTTAAATAAATAATATTCAGTACCATCATCAAGTTTGTATACAGCCCTATCTTTTCTCCAATTATTAAAAGATGAAATAATTTCGTCTATCTCCTTATCATTCAATGAATTATTTGACTTAATATTACTAGACCAATTTTTTCCATCAGTAAATTTTGAATATTTGGCTCTACTTGCCCATTTTTTTTCATATTTCTTAATATACTTACAGTATTCTTCAGAACTTTTTAAAATATCATCATCAACATTCTTCAATAGAATAGGATTTAAAATTTCTTTGATATATTTTATTGTATTACTAAAATACAAAAAGATAGATTGAAAATTGTATTGAAAATTTTTCAAACCATCAACTTCAACCGATAAAGCAATTAGCTCAAAAACTCTTGCAAAAAGTTCAGAACTTATAGATGCAATATCATAATTTTTCAATTCATCAAACAAAATTGTCTTAACTGCTGAACTTATTTGCATATTTTTAGTATTATTAATTTTAATATCTAACTCCAAAAATTTTTTAAAATCACCATCAACGTTTATATTACTTATATGTTCGATTGCATGTGCTATTTCGTGCATAATTATGCTTGATTCTATAGATTTTATCGAAATCTTATAGTTCTTTTTCAAAAAGACCGACTCGTTCTCAAGTTGTGAAGTTGTAGCTGTTACACAATGACCAGCAACTCTATCCCATGATTTCAGAGCAAAAACACTGAATTTTGCTTCACCATGTTTTATTTTTGTAACCAATGCATTTAAAGATGGTCTAAACAAATCCAAATAATACAATCTGAATAATTTAGAATTAAACTCTTCTAGATTACTCAAATTATCAAAGTCTATGTTAGAGTTCACTGTTTTATATAATAAACTTTCCCATAACTCAAACTTTTTATTATTAATGAGTCCAAAAAACATAAATTACATACTCAAATTTTCTGTTATATCTTTAATCATTCTGCCTTCAGTATTTATGAATTCTTCCTCTTTCTGCTTTTCCAATAAATTTTTCCGTTCCCTTTCTTTTTCTTTTGCAATCTTTTGGTGTTCAGCTTCTTCAACTTTCTCTCTTACTTTTTCTAAATATTCGTCTACATTCGACAAATTAAAATCTAAAGTCGCTTTATCTTTCACATTTTCTTTATAAGATATGTATGTATACAAAGGAATTTTTGTTTTATTTACTAAAACAACCATCGCCGAAGCATTTACCATGTCAATAATAGTCCTATTGTCACTATTATTTATGCTCAAATTAAATTTATTGCTTATACCATCACCGCTACAATTCATTTCAGATTTATATACATTCAACTGTGAATAAAATTTTCCATTCACTTTCTTGAACATTGTTCCAGTATCTTTATTTATCAGAGCATCTTTTGGGTTCAAGTCAAATAATATATCCTTTTTTAGGTGAATATTACTTAATTTTTCTCTTAGATCGGAGAGACCGAAACCTTTGATATAAACATTATTTCCAACAAATTCAAAATAACTTGAAATTGACGAAGAAAAATCACTAATATTTCCACCACTTGCACTAAAATAACCACCAACACCAATTAAACCAGATAAGACAGAATCATTGGATCCAGTTATAAGTCTATTCAAATCAATAAGAGAATATATATTTTTATCAGCTTTTACATTTATAGACCTATCATTATCTCTTATTGAAACACTTCCAGTAAGATTTACATTACCATCCTGGAGTTCGCAATCAAATTTATTAATATTAAAATTACCATTATCTAACAGTAAATCAAATCCAAATTTATTAATTGAAACGTTATTTATATTCAAATAACCAATATTCCCTTTTATTGTTCCATTTACACCTTCAAAAGAAGCGATTTTGAAGAATTTTTTAACCCAATAATCATCTAAATCCTTATCAGATTTTTCACCACCAAGTATTTTTTGATATTTCTCTAAGTTTATAAGGTACGGTATGATGTTAATTTTCTTGCTATAATTAGTAGCTGTAAAATTAAAATTTACAATTGGTAAATTTCTGGTAATGTCTAATTCTAGATCGCCAGAAAAGTTTTTTAGACTTTCTGAATCGAATCTCAAATTATTCAAAGATAAATAGCCTGCACTTGTTTTTAAACTTGTCCTGAAGTTTAGCAAATCTATACCATTAAATCTGAATCTGTTAGATGTTAGATCAAGATATAAATTGTTTCTTAAATCACTCAAAAACAATAATTTTTGTTTTACAGAATCATCTTTGTTATCATATTTAAATTCACATTCATTTGTAACTAACTTTATAGCTGTATACTTTTTGCCAGTATTACCAAAGTAATGTTCTAAACTAAATGGTATAATGTTACCATTAGATTTTATACTAGAATTTAAGAATATTAAAATATCATTGCTTATTATTAAATTACCAGTAATATCAAACTCGTTATCTTTATCAATATCTTTGATCCAAGAAAAATAATCGGATATACGCTTTGATCTGCTTAAATGTATACTAAAATCATTTACATAAACATCTTGAATCAATTTAGGATTGCTTATATTCACTGAGTAATCATCATTATTTAATTCAAGCTTATTAAAACTTATACCATTATTTGATATGGATATATCAACTTTATTGTTTTTGAATAAAATACCATTATAAATAAGTTCATTATTGTTTATTACTAAATCAATTTTAGTATTAGATTTATTCAATATATTTTTATTTAATTTATTTACTAAAGAATTTATATTATCTTCAGAATTAAATATAAGTATACTATCTTTAGTATTTGGATTAAATTCAGAGTACTTTTCAACTCTAGCAAAAACATTATTAAAGTTTAAAAATCCTAAATCACCATAAACCTTAACATTATCACCCTTTTTGTTAAAGTTGACATTTAACTTCAAATTGTTTGAATCAATCGAAATATTATTCGATTCCATTAGTCCATCTTTTAATTCAATCTTTCCACTAATATTGAAAACATCTTTGTTGCTTTTATTAAGCATAAAATTATTATTATCACTTTGGTATCTTAAACCAATGATATTAGCAAAATCATAAATATTTGTAACTTTTAGTGATGTGTTTAAAATACCACTCCATTTATTAATGTTGAATAAATCATCAATTTTACCTGAAAAATTCAAAACCGCATTGTTAATAACATTGTTTGATTTAAATTTTAGATTAATGTTTGTATTTCCACTCCTGTTAACAGCATATGTTATATCACTATTAATTGTTTCTTGTTCTATATCGTAGATTAAATTACTAATAATTTTTCTGTTTCTAAAATTAATAGAACCACGTACACCACTAATCTCTTTAATAATTCTACCCTCATCGTATAATGTTACAGATATATTATCAATATTTAAATGTGTTCCCTTGATGCCGTTGCTTTTTAAAAATTTTTTATCGAAATCATTAAATGTATCAACAAGCATATTAGATAATTCAGAATTGTCTATAGAAACAGTTTTTTCAACTTCTGCTTGTATTATCTTTTTACCATTTTTTTCAAGTTCCTTATCTTCATCAATACCAATTATATTTTTTATCTTATGTCCGATTCCATCAACTTCATTTTTATCAATATCAACAACCTTGTCTTCAATTACTTTTTTCTTATACTCTGTCAACAATTTATTGATATTTACATTAAAATCAGAGGAGTTGATACTGATATCTTTAGCCTTAACTCTACCAAAAATTAACGGTATAAATTTTAATTCCATTTTAACATCATGTATATCAGAACCCAGTGAAATATTTTTATAAAAAATATTTTCGAATTTTATGTTACTGATACTTACAACAGGCTTTGGAAATAATTTAAAATTTACATCACCATCTATTAAAGCAACAACTTTTTTATTAGTTAAATTATAGTTCTCAGAATATTTTTCAATTTCTGCGGAAAAAAAACTATTTACCTCTGTTTTTATTTTCTTAGGATTTACTAAAACGTTTATATAAATAAAAAAGAAGAAAATTGACAAAATTACAGCAAAAAATATCTTGAGGTATTTTCCACTATCATTAATTTCTAATTTAAGTTTCATATAATCTCCTCAATTGCATCTTTAATATTAATATCAGCATCAACAACACCAAAATGCTTTATACCATCACTAAGACTAACCAATCTATTTTTGTCCATAATAATTCTACTAATAAATTTACCAAATTCTTCCGGTTTAAATTCATTTTGTTTAAACACGATACATGAATCATACTTTAGTATAGATTCAGCATTTTTATACTGGTGATCATTTGTAACAAATGGAGAAGGAAAAAATATAACCGGCAATCCAACTACAGAAATTTCAGAAATTGTAGTAGCTCCAGATCTACATATAACCAAATTTGCCTGTTTATATTTTTCATCCATATCATCAAAAAATGTCTTTACGGTAGCTGAAATATATTTGCTTCTGTATGTATCCCTCACATTTAATAAATCATCAGTTCTAACCTGTTGAACTATATTTACATTTTTCTTAAAATTATCATCAACATAGTCAATAAATTTCATGAATTCATTACCAAAAAAACTAGCACCGCCACTTCCAGCAACTATTAGTATATTAAACTTTTCACCCTTTTCAAAATCTGGATATTTATATTTATGATTAGACAATTCTTTTATATTACTCCTAATTGGATTACCAACATACTTTATTTTACTACTATTATCTATACTAAAACCATAAATCTCTGGAAAACTTGTAAAAATAATTTTTGCATAACTTTGAAACCAACGATTAACTTTTCCAGCGAACATATTCTGTTCATGCAAAGCTATAGGGATTTTCAAAAAAACACTAGCAATCAAAATTGGAAAAGTTGCATAACTACCAAAACCAAAAACTAAATCTGGTTTTTCTCTTTTTAAAAATAGAAAAGATTCTATTATACCTTTAATTATAAAAAACGCAGATTTCAAACTTTTTGTTTTAGCTGAAGATATAATCTTATGTTTAACAGTAATTTGGTCAACAAATTTATTCAATTTTTCATCACCAACCACATATACATCCATACCACTTTTTTTTAATTGATCAGCAACAGCAATAGCTGGAAATATATGACCACCTGTACCGCCTGTAGCAATTATAACCTTCTTACTCATAATTCTAAATTTTTAAAATGCTCAAATCTAAAATAACTGTTAAATACAATTATTTCAATATTAATATTAAAATCAATGTATTTTTTATTTTTATACACAAAAAAGTTTAAAGAATTTTTTATTCTCTCTAATTGCCTATTAGAAACATATTCTGTTGTTAGAGCACAATTATGCCTGGACTTAACCTCAATAGCAATAATAGTTTTATCTTTTTTAGCAAGTATATCTATCTCACCATATTTTGTCTTATATCGTCTTGCTAAAATTGCATAGCCTTTGAAAAATAAAATGACTATAGCAAAATACTCAGAAAACAATCCTTTGTTATAAGTATTCATACAATTAATATTTACAACATGCTACAAAAAAACATTTAAACAACACCCAAACAATCTGTAGCAAATTTATAACTCATGAATAATTTTCAAAAGTTATTTTGTTTTTGTCTCAATTAAATCAAATTCAGAATTGATGTCTCTAAACGCTTCAAAAAGCTGCAATCTTGTTAACCTTTTTTCGTCGTAGACATATCTGCTATTTTTAAGGTGAAACAATCTAATTTTTCTATTAGATAGATTAAGTTGATATCCAGTGTTATCATCATAAAAAATACCAATCATCCCATTACCAGCAATTCTAGAAACAATTTTCTTTTTACAAATAAGATTTTTTTGATATTCAATGAGTTCCGCAACATTAAAATCATACATGCAATTGTACATATAATTCACATAATTTAGCTATAATAGCAGATAAATATACATATAAAACAATTAAAAAGCAATAAAAATAAATATATATCTAGATTTCGATGGTTATTATTCTCTAAATCCTTTTCCTCCTTGAGGGAAAGTGCCATGAAATGGCAATAGGGTGCTTGTGAATTATGTAAACTATCGTTTTCACCTTCGCGAGGTGTTGAGTCTCCAAACTCAACACCTGGTATTTACAAATATCGATTAGTTAAACATAATAAATAATAAAAATTAAGTTCTGTAAATATTGGGTACGGGAGATATTTTATTGTTCGTTATTCTCTAAATCCTTTCCCTCCTTGAGGGAAAGTGCCCTGAAAGGGCAATAGGGTGCTTGTAAATTATGTAAACTATCGTTTTCATCTTCGCGAGGTGTTGAGTCTCCGAACTCAACACCTGGT
>CAKVBE010000040.1 GCA_934725005.1 uncultured Rickettsiales bacterium
CAGATAGTCAAGGTAAAACCGTGGACTTTACAAATACTATTATAATTCTCACATCTAATTTGGGTGCACAACATATAGCTAATTTACCAGAAAATGAAACGGTAGATAAAGTTTATAATGATGTTATGAATGATGTAAAATTATCATTTAAGCCTGAATTTATCAACAGACTTGATGAAATTATATTATTCAATAGATTGACTAAAGATAATATGGATGGAATAGTTAATATTCAATTGAATAGATTACAAAAACGTCTTGAAAATCAAGGTTTCAACATTGAATTTACTCCTGAATTACATAAGTATCTTGCCGAAAAAGGCTATGATCCAATTTATGGTGCAAGGCCGCTGAAAAGAATTATTCAAAGGGAAGTTGAAAATTTGTTAGCAAATAAGATTTTGAATAATGAGATTGTAATTGGAAAAAGTGTGAAAGTTGTGGTTGATGATAATGGTGTTGAAGTGAAATAGAAGCTTAGTGAAATTAGAGTAGATATTTTGTCTAATCTATTACTAAATCCTTTCCATCAGAGAGGGAAAGGATTTAGAAAATAATAACAATTTAAAAATTTTTTCCCTACTTATACTACTGTTTGATCTAATTTTCAAATAATTTAAATCATTATTTATCTGTGTGGACTCAAATTTTAGTAAAAAATAAATATACTATTACTAAATCCTTTCCCTCTTTAAGGGAAAGTACCCTGAAAGGGCGATATGGTGCTTGTGAATTGTTTGAGAGCTTTTAAATAATATTATAATTTTAAATTAAATACTAAAGAATAAGTAATAATTATTATTTTAAAAGTTATTAAAATAATAATTAAATTCTATTATAGAAAATCAAATTGTTCTACCTAGTTGAATTTTAACTGGACAATAATGGTGTCCCTCCTTGAATGAAAGTGCTAGCTTTGTTGGTGATAGGGTACTTGAAAACGATATAAAATATTATCATTAATATCCATGGAAACTGGATTCTTGATTAAATTCAGAACGATAGCTGTTGTAAATTGCCCAAATTTCAAGTAAGGTGTTATATGATGTTAAATTTCAGCATTCAATGCTTAATGCCAATTAATATTTGATGAATGGCTGATTTGGTAAATTATAAAAATTAAGCTCTTTATATGGTCGATATTGGATCTATAAATTTAGTATTGTATGCAAAATATTATAATCTGTAAAAGTTTAATAAAGCGATTTTGGTTTATCTTTGTTTGTTGTGTTATTGTTTCTCGTCAACATAAAAGAATTTTTCATAATAAACTGATAAAATAATGAAAAATTCTAAGTTAAAATTACAAGTGTTGGTTGGTTTTAAAATTATTGTTTAGAGATATGTCTGAATAATTCCATATTCAATAAATTATTATCGTTTTTGATGCTTAAGTATTTTTCTCTTAAATCATTTTTATCGTATTTATTTTGTAGTTCATTAGTTAAGACTGAAACGATATAATCATTTTTAAAAGATTCATCGACATTTAATAGTGCACAAATGCTTTCCTCAATTTCTCCAACACACTCGAATGGTTTAAAATCGGTAAGTCCAACAAGCTGCTTGAATCCAAGCAATTGATTTTTGTCATTCAGTAAGTCTTTGCTAAATATATTAATTAATTCTTTTTTGCTTAAAAAATTTGATAATATTAGAAATACAAATCTGCATTTATCGCAATTACAACACCAATTACTTAGTCTGTTCTCTATTTTAAAAGCTTTATTGCAACTTGTAAAGATTTTATGATACTTTGTTAATTTTGAAAACCTTCTTGCAATCTCATATTCATATAGTGGTCTTAAAAATGAGATATAATTAAAATTTTCTAATACATATCTTTTAAAAAATTCATTAACGCTTTTTTCAAACTCAAATGATTTGCTCCATTGATGATTTATATTATTTCCGCAGAATTCGATATTTCCAATGTTGGCTGATCTTTCGTTAGAGATTAATATTGTATTAT
Organism: uncultured Rickettsiales bacterium; assembly: GCA_934725005.1. The sequence continues at coordinate 1,973 of CAKVBE010000040.1, forward strand.
AATCATAAATTATTGATGATGCACATAAAATAAATGCCAGTATACCAGTTATTGGAACATGACCATTGTACGCATTATATTGTTTTAAATTTTTATTTATATCTAGTAATTTTTTATCTATGATTCTTTTAACTTGAAATGATGGAGTATTAGCAATTTCCATAGTTTTTTCGATTGAAATTGCTGTGTTTACAGAACAACAAATAAAATCCTGTCCAAATTGTTTCAGTGTTTCTATTGTTACTATTGAGTCTTTTCCGCCGCCAACTGGTATGGCATATCTTTTGTTTAGTTTATAATTATTTGGAGTGTTTTTTGTATTTAAGTCATATGGAAAGTTTATTAATTCATTTAAATTCTTAATGTTATTTCTATATGAGAATTCACCAAGTCCATTTATATAAAAACTATTAAAAAAATCAGCCTGTTGTTTGTCTAGTTTTATTGTTTCTATTATTATTTTTTTTGGTAAAAACAATTTATAATAACTTATTCCAGCAACAATATGCAGATATTTAAAAACGTTATTGAGTGCTTCAGTATCATTGTTACTTAATATCTTTTTTGATGGAAATACTATTTCTTCTGTAAAATTTAGTTCGTTGTCGAATGAATAATTTAATTTTAATGTTTTATTTTCTTTATTAAAATTATATGATTTAAATATAAAAGTCTTGTACATTTCTGTTAAAATAAACCAAGCGGTAGAAAGTATATATTAAATATTTAAACTTTCTACAGAAAAATTAAGTCTAATGCAATTTAATTTTTATTAAATTTTCATTTGTATAGTCTTTTTTGTTTGCATTGATGGAGCTTTATTATCGACTTGTCCACTTTCTACTGTTTTTGAACCAAGAAATGATTTTAGTAAAGAAGTGTTGACGTCATTTTGTGTAGCGCAGATATTCTTAATTTCTCTTTTTATTTCTGTGCTGTTTATATTATTATTTATTGCATTAATTATATTGTTAAACTTACATTCTTTAATATCATTTTTTATATTGTTACCTAGTTTTTTGATTAGGTAATCTTCTAGTTTCTTGCTCTTTTCACCAATTGATTTTAAATCATCATTTGATAATGAGTTTGCTAATGTTTTACCTATTGAGCCAAACTTTTTTGGATCTCCTTTTTTAACACTTCCTAAATTCATGGAAATTTCGTCATTTAATTTGTCTCTAGTGTCTTTGGCTTTTTTTGATATTCCTGGTATTGTAAATTCCTTATCTAGTAACCATAAAATTGCTAGTAAAGCGCCACAGCCGCCAACAACACCAAGCATAGGAGCAAACAATTCTGTAACCAAATTGGCTGGCAAGCCCCACCATATGTGTGTATTTTTATTTTTCTTTTCTATTTCATTATTCTTGTTTTCTCCATTAACATTGGCTGTTAGTGGTGATTTTTTATTATTAGTTGCATCAATTTCTATTTCTGGTTTGCTGCTTATAGAGTCAATTTCGATTTCTTGATTGTCATTATTATTGACAATTCCAGTTTCTGGATTTTTGATGCTGTTTTTTATTTCAATTTCTGATTCATCTTTTTCATTATTATTTGTAGGAAATTCTTTTACATCAATATCAATTTCTTCTTCTGGCGTTTTGTTTATAACATTCACTTCTAATTCAGTTTTGTCTTTTATTCCATTGTCCATAATACACACATATTAGTAGTTAGCAATCAGGAATAATTATACACTAATTTAAGTTAATTTCAATAGTTTTTATTAAATTTTTTAACTTTTATTGTGTTAATATTCAATTGGTATTAATTTAAATATAAATTACACTAATGTAAAAATTTGAACTCTAATTTATTAATAACTCTCTTAACAATCCTGGTACAAAAACCGATGTTTTATTAACATTGAATTCATAACCAGAATTATAATTGTTCTTGGAAAATGAGTAATTTACTCCAAATATACCACCATTTCCTTTACCAAGTAGTATTGTATTTAACAATGGTATTTTATCCATAAAAAATAATCTATTTATTATTCCAGCTGGAATTATGACTCCATCCATGTAAATCTTGCCGTTTTCAAAATAAAATTTACCTTTTCCAGTTATATCGATTCCGATTAATTTTCCATAAATTATTAGGTTTTTTATATTGATTACATCTTTGTATATTTCTATGTTTGACTTTAGTTCGGAAAAGTTTATATCACCTTTATTTTTGATTGTTTTTTTTGTTTTTCCTGGAATAATGTCATTATTAATAATAGCTAGTATCGTTTTATCTTTTAGACTTTGTTCAACTATGCCGAATCCGTTTGTTATTGATAATTCGCCCTTTATTATAAAATTACTTAACACTGTTCCACTGTATTTTAAGTTACCACCAACTATATTATTATTAATGTTTAAATTACGTAGTAATTTTCCGATATTGCTTATCTCTAATTTGAAATCAGATATACCACCATTTATGTTGTTTACAACTAACTTAATATAATCACTTTTACCATAAAATGAATTTAAATTTGAATTTAACACATTGTTATTTTCTATTACTATATTTGATATAAAACTTTTTAATTTTTTTTTATTGTAATAAATTTTATTAATATTTGTTTTAAGTTGTAGATTTAGTTTACTATTTGATTCTTCGAAAAATAATTTTTTTAGATTGCTGTATGATTCATCTAAAGAGTTGTTAAGCGTAATCAAATCTCCTGATATATTTATGTGTGGTGTATTACGGTTTAATGTATATTCGAAATTGAAACTATTATTTTCAAAAGTTATGTTATTCAACTCTAAATCAATTAGTTCAGAGTCTTTAACTAGTATATTTCCGGTAAAATTTATGTAGTTTTTTTCGTATTTTTTGAAATTTTCTATAAGGATTTCGTTATTATTTTTAATATTTATGTCAAAGTTGAGTTTTTGATATATATTTTGTTTTTTATTAATATCCAGGAATGGAAAATATAAATCAGTATTACATAAATCTGCATCGATGTTAAAAATATTAGAATTAAATTCTTTTTGCAAACTTATGGATAAACCATTTTTTAATATTATTGATTCATTTTTATTGATGTTAGTTTTTGCTATTATATAAATATCTTTTAAATCAATATCATCACTATCTAAATTTACTTTTATTTTTATATCTGATTTGGCTTGTCCGTTTAAAAATTTTTTTACATTTTTATCTATTGTATCTTTTTCATTTTTATCTATAAAATGAAGTAATTCATTAACATTGCCAATACTGTTAACTTTTATATCTAATATATTTTTTTTTGCGTTAAAATCGCTGTATATTAAACCGTTTTTTAGTTCTGTATTTTCAAATTTGGCGCTATTTATGTGTATGTTCATATCATTTTCTGTAAAGATTGCCTTTGCATCCACATCTTCTATAATTGGTATTGTTTCATAAATATCTAATTTAGCTCCAATGATATTTATTTCTGAATTTATTTTAAAAAGATCAAATTTGTTATTTTTCAAATCTTTCTTAAATTCCATGTTAGCATTAGCATCTTTTATATATCCATTACTTATGTGATTTATAACCCAGTTTCTTATTCCTTTATCATCTAAGAATACTGGCCAAAATGTATTGATCTTGTTAACATTTACATTGCTAATATTTATACCAAATAGTATTTGATCTTCATTTGCATTTAATGATAGGCTTAGCTTTGAAGTATATTTTTTGTCTAGTATATCAACATTAAAGCTGTCTATTGTTATATTTTTAAAATTATTTCTAAAATTTCCGCTTGCATATAATTTCTTAAATCTGAATTTATCTCCAAAAATTGATCTTAGATTTATTTCTCCATTTTTTGATGAAATTTCAAATTTTGCGTAGTCTAAGTTGACATAATCAGAAAATTTTGCAAAGATATTTCCATTAAAATCTGTTTTTATGTTGTTGATATAATTGGAAAATTGATGACCGTTCTTGTAAAATTTTGAAAAGTTATTTGTTGTAAGGTCCTTAACGTTTATGTTGCATTCAATTGTTTTATCTTGGTAAAACTTACATGAATTATTTGCTATGAATTTTTTTGAATTATTATCAATATTTATTGAAGTTAAAAAATTTATTGTCTTACTGTTTTTGAAATTATCAAGATTTATTAAAATATAGTTTATATTGTTATCTGTATCGTCAAATTTTATTTTTGAGTCTTTGACTATTATGCTTTTTATTGGTATATTTTTTTTATTGATAAAATCTGTAGTATTGTAAATGCTCTTCAAAAAAGTATTATTTTTTGTTGTTTTTTCATTTGTTGTAAAATTATTACTTTTTGTGTCGATGTATATATGTTTTAGTATGATGGAGTTAATTATACGCTTTTTAAATATTATATTGAATAGATTTGACGTTATAGATACTGATGGAATCTTCAGATATGTATTATTTTCAAAGTCAATAACAGCGTTTTCTACTGTATAGTTTAATCTCAACTTCGAATCTAGCGAAAGTTTTGCTCTATCTATGTTTAATTCCTTTATACTATCAAGATTATTTGCCAAATTAATCAAATAAGTGTTGAGTTTTGCTATTTCTCTTGGTTCAATAAATATAAAAAATAGAAATGCGAAAACTGTGAGAAACAAGATAAAAATAATACTAAAAAAAAATTTAAGAACAAAAGTAATTAAGGAAAAAAAACGGTTTTTCCTTAACTTGTTTCTAAGTTCTCTATAATAAACACTACTCATTCAAAATATAGTCTCTATTTTTATTGATTACTTTTGAGTTGATTTTACTAATTACTTCATCAAGTAGTAAAACACAGGTTTCTTCACTGCCAAATGTTCTTACACTAACAGTTCCATCTTCTTTTTCTTTTTTACCAACTGTAAATATATAAGGAACTCTTTGTAAAGAATGCTCTCTAATTTTGTAACTAATTTTTTCATTAGAATTATCTAAGACAACTCTTATTCCATTTGATTTTAGTTTTTTAACTACTTCTTGTGCGTAATTATCAACTTCGTTTGTTATTGTAGCAACAACAACTTGTAACGGATTCAGCCACAATGGGAATTTTCCTTCTGTGTGTTCAATCAAAATACCCAAAAATCTTTCTATCGAACCCAAAATTGCCCTGTGTAACATAATTGGTTCATGTTTTTGTCCATCTTCGCCAATGTATGTCATTTCAAATCTTTTTGGTAAATTCATATCTAGTTGTATCGTACCTATTTGCCAATCTCTTCCTAGTGCATCTTTTAAAACAAATTCAAGTTTTGGCCCATAGAATGCACCTTCACCTTCAAAAATTGTGTACGGTAAATTAAGTTTTATTAAAGCATCGGCAAGTGATTTTTCAGCTAAATCCCAAATTTCTTCGCTGCCAATTCTATCGTCAGGTCTTGTTGATAACTTAATTCTTACATCTGCAAAGCCAAAATCTTTATAAATGTCTAACAAAAATTTTGTTGTTTCAATACATTGTTCTTGAACTTGTTCTGGGGTACAAAAAATGTGTGCATCATCCTGTGTAAATTCTCTTACTCTTAAAAATCCATTCAACGAACCGCTTGCTTCATATCTGTTAACTCTACCAAATTCTGCCATTTTAATAGGTAAATCTCTATATGATTTTAAACCTTGTTTATAGATCAAAATTCCACCTGGGCAATTCATAGGTTTTACACAAAATTGTGTTCCATCTTCCATCTTTCCAGAATAATTATGTTCACCATAATGTGCCCAATGTCCCGACGTTTCCCATAAACATCTATTCATAATTCTTGGTGTCGAAACTTCAATATAACCAGCCTCATCTTGTTTTTTTCTCATATGATTTACAAGCGTATTATATATGAAAAGTCCTTTTGGGTGATAAAACGGAGCTCCAGGTGCAAATTCAGGTTCAAAATGCGCCAAGTCCATAATTTTACATATCTTTTTGTGATCTCTTCTTTCAGCTTCTTCTAAAAATTTAAAATATCCATCTAAATTCTCC
>CAKVBE010000041.1 GCA_934725005.1 uncultured Rickettsiales bacterium
GTGTTGAGTCTCCGAACTCAACACCTAGTATTATCAGGATCGAAATTTTATTATTTTTTAAATTGGTTATTTCATCATTATTTGAAAACAGTGAGTGCTGGGTTCGGAGACCCAGCACCTCGTGTGTACTCACAAGATACAGGATTCGGAGATCCCGTACCTCGCGCAAGTAGTACAAGTGGAAAGATTTTTTGATTGTTGTTATTCTCTAAATCCTTTCCCTCCTTGAGGGAAAGTGCCACGAAGTGGCGATAGGGTGCTTGAGAATTGTTTAAGCTTTTATTATCTGATTTATTGTATTGTTTAAAATATTATTATAAATATTTTTTTATAATTATTTATTTTTTTTGTTGACTTCTATTAAAAATTACATTATAATAATTTATGACGTGATTATTTTTTAATAATCATTATTTATTAATAAAAATATAGGTGAAAAAATGGAAGAAAAAAAATGTAATACTAATACTATTATTGGCCAGTTTGAAAATATTATTCACAGTGGATCAGTATTAAATAAAGAAAGAGTTGAAGTTATGAAACTCACAAGAAGAAGTAGTGAAGTACAAACAATTAGCAATGAAAATTATGATAACGTTTCAAAAACTTTTAATGTTGAATTGAGACGTACCAGATCAAGTGATCTCAACTTTTTAGCTAATGATCTTGAAAAGGCTGATGGAGAATTATCTAGTGGCAAGAGTGAAAGCTGCTGTGTTATAATGTAATATTTATTTAAATTTTGTTTATGATAAATTTTTATTAAATATTTAGTTTTACTATTTATTTTGTGATATTGAGATTTAATAAATGATTTATCATAAACTTCTTATTATTATTCCAAAATTTATTGAATTTTCTGATTCTTCATTAAATTTAAATTTATTGATTTCTGAGTATATATTGATATATTTATTTATATTGTAACTGATATTAAAATTTAATGAATCTTTAAATTCAAGATCACCGTTAAAATACCATAGTGAAAATGAAAGTGACCTAATTTCATATCCAATGCCATAAGAATAATAATTATAATAATTTTCATTCAAAGTTTTTCCATTTCCATAGTTTGCGCCAAACAATATTCCATAATAATTAAAATCGACACCATAATCATATGAATTGAAGTCATTTTTAAAATTATTTTCACCAATAAAACTTAAATTGATATTCAGCTCATCCAATTTTTTGTAATAATTTATACCGTATTCATATATGTTGTATATATGTTTACGATTGATTTTATACTTATCCATAAAAGTCAAACCAAAGCTTAGATTATTATCAAAATTAAAGGTATAATTTATTTTTGGATTATGTCTAGTTTTATTAAAATTCGTGATGTTGTTGAAATATCCAAAGTTTTGGTTTGTTAATAATGTTGGTCTAGAGATTAAATTACTTATTTTTTCTATGTTAAATATGTAATCATTATCATTAGTTGTTCTTGTTATATTTACTATTCCAGCTTGTAAATATTGTGAAATATCGTTATAATTACCAATCTCTAATTTGTTTATTCCATCATTGTAGTATATTAAAGCATTTATATAATCGCCTTTTTTATCAAGTATTCTTCCAATTAATGTTAATCCAAAATTGTTTAATTCATCATTGTATTTTATAGCTAGTTCATCTATAAATTTACTTTTATATGTCATATACTTATTGTCGAAATAAAAGCTGATTTCTTTAGATAAAGAGTTGTTTAAGTATGTAGATAACACCAAAAAATATAATAAAAATTTAATTTTCATAAAAAACCTCTTGTATTATACTCAATATACAAGTTGCAGCTGTTTCTGCTCTCAATATTCTATTGCCTAAGCTTACAGGGTAGACGTTTTTATATGATTTTATTAATTTTTTTTCTTCATCAGAAAAACCTCCTTCTCCACCAATTAAAGTATAAACTTTTTTATGTTTATCTATACTTTTGATTGTTGGTAATAATTTATTATTACTTCTCTCTTCACAAAATATTATGACGGAATCACTTTCATTTATTTCATCGAGCACATTTTTTAAATGTTTTATTTCATTTATTGTTGGAAAATCAAGTCTTTCGCATTGTTCAATTGCTTCTATAACGTTTGGTTCTATTTTATCTGTCTTTTTTACATGCTGACTATATTGTGATTTAAATGGGTGAAATTCAGTAACTCCCATTTCAGTTGCGTTTTTGATAAGCAAGTCAATTTTTTGAATAGGTGTAAATATTAAACCAATAAAATTTTGTTTTTCAAAGTTTTTTGTTTTTTTTATTATTCTTACATGTACACTGTTTTTTGTTGTATTTGTAATTTCTCCAATAAATTCGCCATCTTTTCCATTTACAAGGATTAAATTATCGCCAATTTTTTTTCTCATTACATTGATTATATAATTCACATTATTTTTGTTGTTTAATTCTATATCTTTCTCTACCGATAAATCATTTTTATAGAAAAGTCTAATTAAATTCATGTGTTTTATATTCTAATTATTAGATTAAATTATGATAATAATTATTAAATAATATATGCAATACCGTAATTCATAATATTTATGTTTCAAAATATTAATGCCATATTTTACAAAATTATTATTGATTAAGATAAATAATTAATTTATCATTGCTTATTATGTAAAAAATAGATAAACGAATAATATGAAATATTTAATCACTAGCGCTTTGCCATACATAAATGGTGTGAAACATCTTGGTACATTAATTGGTTGTCTACTTCCCGCTGATGTTTATGCAAGATTTTTAAGATTAAATGGAAATGAAGTTTTATTTATAAGTGGTACAGATGAACATGGGACACCGGCTGAGATAGCAGCAAAAAAAGAGAATATAACAGTAGAAGAATATTGTGACAAGTGGTATAAAATACAAAAAAATTTAGTAGATGGCTTTGATATAAGTTGTGATTATTTTGGAAGAACTTCAGATGAAGAAAATGAAGAGTTAACTTTATATTTTGCAAAAAGATTAAAAGAAAACGGATTTCTTGAAGAAAGAACAATAAAGCAAATATATTCAATTGATGATAACATGTCTTTGGCAGATAGATACATAGAAGGTACATGTCCTAAATGTGGAAGTAATAGAGCAAGAGGTGATCAATGTGATAATTGTGGTGCACTCTTGGATCCAACAGATTTAATTGATCCATATTCAACAATATCTGGTAGTCATAATCTTGAAGTAAGAGAAACAAAACATTTATATTTAAAACAGTCAATGTTTGTTGATGAATTGAAGAAATGGGTAAAAGACAATAAAGATTGGCCAGATGTTGTAAAAACAATAGCTTTAGATTGGTTAGAGAGTAGGGGACTCGAAGATAGGTGTATAACAAGAGATTTAAAGTGGGGAATAAAAGTAAAAGATTGGAAAGATCTAGAAGATAAAGTATTTTATGTATGGTTTGATGCTCCAATTGGCTACTTATCAATGAGTAAAAAATGGTCGAGATTGAATCCACAAAAAACTGATTGGAAGGAGTTTTGGTATAATGCACAAGATGTAAAATATATTCAGTTTATGGGAAAAGATAATGTTCCATTTCATGCTATAAATTTTCCAATAACAATTCTTGGCTCAAGGGAACCATGGAAATTAGTTGATTATATCAAAGGTTTGTACTGGTTAAATTATTATAACGATAAATTTTCCACAAGTAGACATTATGGAATTTTTATGGATGAAGCGTTAAAGTTATATCCATCTGATTATTGGAGATATTATTTGATGTCAAGGATTCCGGAAAATAAAGATTCTAATTTTACGTGGGAGGATTTTGCTGATGTCATAAATAAAGATCTAGCTGATGTTCTCGGAAATTTTATCAACAGGTCATTTACAATGATTAATAAAAATTTTTCGAATGTTAGTGAAATTATTAATTCAAATAATTTTGAAAAAATAGATTTAGATTATAGAGATAAATTAACTAGTTTATTAAGTGAATATAAAAAATCTTTTGAAACCTTAGAATTAAGAAAAGCTGTAAGTAGTTTAAGAGCATGTTGGTGTCTTGGAAATGAGTACATTTCAGAAGTTCAACCTTGGACGATAAAAGAAGATAAAAACAGATTAGCAACAATATTTAACAATATTTTATTGTTCATGGCCGTTTATACAGTTATTTCTGAACCTATAATACCAGAAATAAGTGCTAAATTGTACTTTTCATTGAATTTATCTGCTAATTTTAGTGAGATAGTAAACGGAAAATTTAGCTCCATTGTAATAAATAGCGTAAAGAAGCCAGATATATTTATACAGAAGATAACTGATGAAAAAATTATTGAATTTAAGAATAAATTTGGAAGTAATGAATAGCTTTTTATTTTCTATCATTTAATCAATACTATATTACATTTTAGTAAAATGACGATAGGATTCAACTTTATCATATTTTTTTGATAAAAATTTATTGACATTGTCTCTATTATGTGGTATAGTCTCAATTTAAGATGTTTAACAACTGGTAGTACGGGTTTATTTAGATGGAAAACAATAATAACAAATATATAGATTCACTTATTGAAAAAGTTGCTGAGCTTTTTGATAAAGATAAAAATCAAAAGACACGAGAAGTAGGCGATATTATTCTAGAATTAGTAGCTTCTAGATTTGGCAGTGAGAATATTAAAGCCTTAGCAATGTGTGATGGTGAATTATGTGAGATTGACACTAAAGATAGTGAAAAAGTAGAAAAATCAGTTGTATTTGGTTATAAAATCTGGGATAATTATTTTATAATTTCCGGAGTAGGTGAAATTGATGATAGTGTTATTAACAAATTTTTGAACAGAATAAATTGTAAATTTTACCATATCAAAAATACCGGTGGACATTATGTTACTACTATTTATAGTAATGGTATGCAAGGCGAAACAATTGATTCACTGTCGAAAAAAATTGACTACAAGTATGCTAAAAATAATAACAATAATTGTTTATTTGAGGCTATATATAATGCATTTGTTAATAGTGGTATCATTAATGATTGTATTTTCAAAGATGAAAAAAATAGTTCTGAAAACAAAAAAATATGTTTTTTTGATGAAAAGAATAAGCATTTAAAAGTTGGTGAATTTTTAAAGGATATACTGGTTACAACAAAAAAAGATAGCGAAAAGGCTATTGATGACATGATAAAGTGTCTTTTTAGTTTATTAGATTCAAAAGAAAAGTATAATTTAAAAACAGAACTAGAATTTATAAAAGCTGCAAGTTTCAGGAATTTTAAATTGTACTATTCTAATGAAGCTGGTAAATCTTCTAATTTAACATGTCATGCATTTTTATTTAATGGTGAATACTATACAATCCTTGATAATAATGTAATGAAAATATCATTTAATAAAGATGCTGGATGTGAGAAAAAAATTATTATTAAACCTCTTGAGGATAATGATTTAATAAGAAATTCTGAGGTGATAAACAACTATATAAAACAATGCCAATATAGTTGTAAATTTAGCGACGAAATTGCTAAAAAAGATATATATAATCCATGTTTTGAGTTGTTTGAAAAGTGGAATGCAAATAAAAAATTACCAATTAAAGAATATTTCACCAACGAATTAATAGTAAGCTTTTTTAAAGATGAAAAATGCATTAGCTTTGTGGAAAAAAATGGCAACCATCGCGATTATTCTCGTGAGTTAATTAACACTCTAAATGAAGAGGATTTAGTTGACATTTTATTATGTCGTAGTGTCGAATCGACTAATGTACTATGTGATGATGTCTTAAAAGTATTAAAAGAAAAAAATGGTGGAACTTCGTATATTGTTTATAAATTACTTATGAATGATACAAAAAATTTGTTTGAAGGCATAGATTCTAAATATTCAGTTTCTGATATAAGATCGATAATAAATTCATATAATAAATGCTATGATAAGTTTAAAAAAGGTGATACCTTGAGTAAAAAGCTCACATCAGTTTTCATACTTTCCGAGTTTCTTAAAAACGACAGAATACAAAAAAATAAGGGTTATTCATTAGTGAATCTTGGTGATTTTTTTGTTGGCGATGGAGACAGAAATGACGAGGAAATAAATAGAAAAATTTGTCTAAATAATGAAGATATTATTTTTTCTGTTGCAGGAAATGCTCAGAGTACATCTACGGAAAGCGATGGTGGTGCAAATCGCGGTTTTTATAAAACTTATGGCAGAATTGATAAAAATGTTTTTGGTGCAGATAATATTGTTGGAAATGGCATAACTGTTATCCGAAAATTTGATACAGATACTGGTGCTTTTAGTAATGTTGGAAAAGCTGCTGTTTTAAAAATAGAAAAAGGTGATGCTGACTCTAAAAAAACATATTATTCAATATATTGTACTGGTCCAAATTATAATGATTGTAAAAATGTTAAACAATTTTTTAAAAATTTAAAAATCACATTAGATAATTATAATAAGGCTCTTACATGTACCGACGAAAAAAATAAAGAAAGTATTTTTAAGAATAAGTTTGTGACATTTTCTGGATTTTCTAATTCAATATATGCTGCTAGACTAGCAAACAGGAAAATGTCAAAAGACGTAAACTTTAATGAATATGAAGATTTTAATATAGTTGATTTATATAACGCTTTCTATATAAGAAAGAATTGGAATGAAATAGAAAAGTCGGGTGTAAATATTTTGCTCGCTAATGGTGTCTCTAGAGCTTATAAATATTTAGATAAAGTATTAACGAAAGAAAAAGGTGAAATTGATCTTAATAAATTCTGTTTAGAAAAAGATGAAGGTGAATTTATAAAGGAATGTTTTAATGAACTCAATAAAGGAAATAAAACATTTAAATTTTCATTTACCGAAACTACTAGTAAGATTGTATGTGGAAATAAAGGTCATATTGGTAGTAGGTTGTCTACTTTTAGTGAGAGTGAGTTTAATAAAGCATTAATTACAGATAATACAATCAATCTTATCAATGACTATTTTGAAAATATAGATGGTAAAACGTTGGTTACAGTAGAAAAAATATTTGAAAATATTAAAAATTGTGATAACGATGAACAAAAAGTACTTGACGTATGTAGTAAGTATATAAAAGAGGTTGATAATGAATGTATTAAAAATAAAAAAGATTTACTCCAGAAATCAGATTCATATATATTTATGAAGAATACTGTGAGCGTTCTTAGCAAAAGTGAAAATAAAAAGAGCCTTAATGACCTAAAAAAAGAAATTGCTAATAGCATTTTGGAAGATAAAGATTATAAAGAAAAACATAATTCTTTACAATGTTCCTATGAAGTTGATAAAAGCAGAAATTTTGTGATTACTATTACGTCATCAAAAGATGATTTGGCAAATAATTACAAAATAAAAGGTGTATTACCGAAAGATAAGAGCATTGAAGAGATTTTATTAGAGGTTCCTCAAAAATGTTTAAATAATGTGATAGAGTCTTACTCATTTAAGCTTTTTGATACCAATAATAAAGAAGTTAATGTTCGTAAAATTACGCAAAATTGTGCTTTATATAAAGCTTTTGAATTTGGACCAAAAGTTAAGAAACAGCAACAGATTCAACATGAAAATGGAAAAGGAAAATAACTGTAAATATATAAATATAATACAATTTTTCTAAAAAGCCTTAATTTTCAGATAATTTAAGTCAGTACTTTTAAATACTGGCTTAGTTAGCTAAAATTATTTATACTGACTTAAGTTTTAATAAAAAATAAATATTTTTATCACAAATAGTTAAAAACTATTGCTAAATCCTTTCTCTCAAAAGGGGAAGTTTTATGTTTGTTATTCTCTAAATCCTTTCCCTCCTTGAGGGAAAGTGCCCTGAAAGAGCGATAGGG
>CAKVBE010000042.1 GCA_934725005.1 uncultured Rickettsiales bacterium
AGAGAATTAAGAAGAGAAGTTAAGGCATGGTACAAAAAAATGAGACCATTATCATGTTTTAATGATAATAAAAAAGATTTAAGGGGTTATAAAATAATTAATAAAAAGCCAGTATCGGAAGAGATATATAAATATATTCCTCGCTGCTATGGTGTAATTAAAACAAATATTGGCAACGGCATATTAGTCGATTATATTGATAATGCAATAGAACTTTATGATTACTTGAAAATTTATGGACTTACAGTACAGGTTAAAGAGGAATTAGAAAAATTATTTTCAATATTGTATGATAATAATGTCCAAGTTAGAGATTTAAATTTGCATAATTTCATGGTTAAAACAATTGATAAAAATAAAGTATCTATAAAACTTATAGATGGTGTTAGCAACGCTCAATTGATTCCTGTAGCTGATTGGATTCCAATTATTGGAAAAATACAGTTTAGAAGGCGTTTTGGATACTTTATAAGAAATATTTGTATTGATTTTCCAAATTTGGCCAATGAGGCTGTTAAATTTAAAAAACATATGTTGGATAACATTTTGTGTACGCCATTTCCAATATTCTAGTTTTTATGTATATAATGTAAATGCTGATTGTAGAAGCAGTTTGTTTGTAAGTACAACATATTTAACAATTAATTACATGTAATGTAAACGTATGTAACAATTTAAATGCTTTATATGTTTACATCGATAATATTTTGTTTATTTTCGATTGTTATGTTGGTTGAATAAATGTTCTTTTCTATACCATTTTCAATTGAACATAGTACTAATTCATAATTGCCATTTTTTAATTTTGTTGAACCAATTCTGATTTCATCAGTAAGAGTTGACCAAAATCTTGTGTCGGCTTTTAATGAATTTTCAATTAATTTTTCGGCGCTTTTATATGAAATAATTGCTATAAGTTGTCCAAATGAATCCTGTTTTTGCTTATATAAATTATATGCTGTTAAAAGTGCTGTACTATATTTTACACTAGCATTTGTTAAAATTTTGGTACTTAAAATAGGTTCTTCATCCTTAAACACTTTATAGGCTATATCACTAATTGGATTTGATAGTAAAATTTGAAATTCTGTAACTTTTTTATTATCTCTATAAATTCTTGCAAAAACTTTACTATTTATTTCTCGTTCATTAACATATGGTACTTCGAACTTCATTATAGGAAGACCTTCTTTGCTTGTAATTCCCAACAAAGCAATAAAGTTATAAAATTCTGTTTCACTTAAATTAAAATACATAGCAGGAATTGGTAACGTTATTGTTTTTGCCAATTTTGGTGATACAAAATTTTCTTTTAAAACTACTATTAGATTATCTTTGTTGTTTTTTAATAAATTGTCTATTTTCTTATCGATGTATTTTGATAGATCATTGTAATATTCTGTTGATTCAATAAAATTTTTTTCAATATAATCTTTTGTTAAATTTGGCAATTTTTGAAAGTTTTTTGCAAATTCGTCTGATTTTTTATTAAATGTTGGATAATTGTTGTAGTACCTAAACAGAACTTTTTTTGCATCTTTATATAGTTGTAAAGCTATTTGTCTATCTTCGTTTTTTCCACTTTCTTCATATATTAGAGCACCCCATAATTTAGACATTATGTCAATTTTATAAGTTGCTTTGCCAGCTAATCTATCATAATATGATTTCAACATACTATCCCATTCTCTTATGACGCTTCTACTTGCCATTAAATGGTTTCGTCGTTCAGAATTGGTCAATATTTTCTCGGGAACTAAAATATCTGTTCCATCTTCATTTTTTGTATAAGATTCATATTTTCCAACTTTGTATAGATTGTAGTGAATTAGTGATTCATAAAATCTAATTAAAGATCGTTCGTATATTTCACCATAATAATTGTCTAAATTTGCATTTAGAACACTGGCGATTTTTTTACTAATGCTTACTGTATATAGGTCATCGCTAATTTTTTGAGCTTCCGTAAAATATTGTATTGCTTGAAAGTAATCGCCTTTTAAATAAAATGTTGTTCCTTTTTCAAGTTTATTTAATAGTATTGATCTGTCTTCTGGTATGAATTTTTTATTATTTACCGTCAATACTGCATTATCATAATTTTTAGTTACTAGATCAGTCTTCAGTTTTGATTGCATCGTTCTATAACTTGTTGATACACAAGAGCATATCAACAAAGCTACAGAAATATTGGTTAAATATTTTAAAAACTTCATGATATTAGTTGTTAGAATTTATTTTACCAACCTATTCCTTTTCTTACGGAATACTTACTTACTTTATACCTTGTTCTTAAAACTTCTTCACCAGTTTCAATATCAGTCATTCTTAAATTAACGGAATAGTCTTTTATTGTTTTTCCACTAAGTGTTCCTAAAGTCATTCTTACATCACCAAAAATAATCAAGTCTGCACCAGATGCTTTTCCAATTGATTTTGCTTGTTTACTATCAACCATACCATTATTTTGATATGTAATTTCCTTTAATATTTGATCTCTTGCACTAGCATCTATTAAGACATATTCACCAGAAGCTGAAAATTCATTCAATAATTCATCATTTAAATCACCAATTGGGAAAAATGCCTCAGCCGTATTATTTTGAACTTCACTTATAAATAATTTTGGTCGTCTTCCTAATTTCTCTAAATAAATTTGGAATCCGGCATGATTTTGTATTTGTTTCAAAATCTCTTGAACAGCTAACTCTGTATCTTTTGCAACCCATTCATCGGTAATGGACATTGCTTTTTCATCGGATTGTTCAGTATTCAATCTTTGTACTTTCATTTTTGGAGCACAAGCAACCGTCAAAATTAAAATAAAACATATTATAAATTTCTTCATTATAATTACCTTAATTAATTAAATCATCTATTTTTTCGTCTATAGATTTTTTTAAACCATCAATACATTTGCTATAAATCTGATCTCTGTCAACACCAGTTTCTGTTACTTTAACATGAATAGCGTTAATAGTTGAATTATTTTTTCTAGATTCCAATTTAAGTGTTGCAGAATATTTTTCGAAACCCTTAACATTCAAAAATTCTTTTTTAAAAGCAACGCTACCTTTTAGTATATTTTTTGCTTCGCTTTTTGAAGAAACAATTCTTGCATTGTAATCTTGTGTCAATAATTCAGAAATATAACTTGTTAAAGAGTTGTCCTCTTCCTTTATGTCTATGTAAAAAGATTCTGATTGTGAGATATTTTTCTTTTTAAACAATTCACTATAGTTAGTCCTTTCTGGAATTTCTTTGCCTGTTAAAAATAAATATCTCTTATTCAATGCCTCTCTTTCGGCATAAAACTTTTTTGCTTTGCTTCTTGAAAAAGTCTTATCAGATAAAACAATTTTTAGCTTTTTATCCAATTTTTCAATGTCACTTTTTAAACTTTGTGCATAAGTATCTTTATTCAAAACAGCAAAAGCATAAAATTTACCCTTTTCTTCATAAGTTTCAGTTATTTCAACACCATTTAGTATACCTTCAGCGTGTTCTTGAACACTTTCAGAAGCATAGTCATTTACTTCATTATTGCTACTACTGAGTTTACTATTGAAATTTGATTTAATTTGAGTTTCAAAAATCTTTTGAATACCACTTTTTGCGTCACTTTTTGCAGCATTCAAATTATTTCCAGAACCAGCAGCACAAATTTCATTTTTTTCACAATTTTTTTGTGGTTTCAAAACCCAATTTGGTAGTTTAGCAAACGAACTACCAATGGTAATAAAAAAAACTATGAACGAATATTTTAATAACTTTTTATTCATTGTCTGTATTTTCAATTAGTTTTTCTTTTAATTGTTGTTTTTCGTCTTGTGAAATACTATTCAACATTTTTTCAATAGACAAATTTAAAGCATCATTGTATGTCTTTTTGTTCATTTTCATTAAAACATAACATTGATATTCTTTTTTGTCTTCACTAGCACCCAATTCTTTTTTATATTCTCTTTTTTCCCAATAGCCTTCTTCTTTTTTTAGTCCTGATAAATATAAATTTATGTTATTTTTTAATTCTTCGTTTGATGTTAAATTCAAGATATCGTTATTATTATCACTAATTTCGGTATATGCATTGTTAATTTGAGTTGCTATCTCGCCAGCTACCAATGAACTAGTTCTTGCCATTGCTGATTTTTCACATAATCTTTGATTGATATTATTGCCATGTGATACAAAATAATTAAATTCTTTATCACTTTTCTTTTTCTCTTTTTTTACCCAATCAGGTCTTGAATTTTGTGATGCATCGGTAACAACATAGTCTTTCTTAAGATTGGAACAAGCATTTAAAATGCAAACAGATAGTATAACTAAGCAAATTTTTTTCATATTAAACCTATATTTTACAAAGTAACGTTAATGATAAAATGCCTTAATTATTTGGCAATAGGAAATTTATTTTTATTTTTATATATATGTTGGTAAAAAGAGATTTATTATATAATTTTAATCATAAAAATAGAAACAGTGATTCGTATAAAAGTATAGCAAAAATTTTGACAATTTTAATTTCTGTTATAAATTCTATTGGTACTACGTAGATTTATTGAGTCGATAAAATCTGATAAAATATTGTATATGCGTGATAGTCTATTGTAGAAAATCAAAAATAGAAATGGTGTTAAGATTTTAAGTATTTTAAATGAGGAAATTGTATTAAAATATTGATTTTAGTTATAATAATAATTGGTTTACTGAATGTTAGTTGCAAAAGTTATAGTTCCAGTTCCATTGGATAAAACGTTTGACTATATAGTTGGAGAAAAAAGGGCTGAGGTTGGAAGTTTTGTAAAAGTGCAGTTTGGTAAAAGAAGTTACACTGGATTAATATTGGAATTACGCAATTTGACGGAAGAATCAGAGTATAAATTAAAAGAAATAGCTGATGTTTTAGAATTGGAAAAAATTGATACTAAAACATTACAATTTTTACAATGGGTTAGTGAATATAATATAATCCCAATTGGTATGGTATTCAAATATCTATTACCGATTGGTTTATTAGATTTATCTTCAAGGGAAATAAAAACTTTTAAATATTCAAATGATAAAGTTGATAATTTAACGCAAAAACAAAAACAATTATTAGATTTTTTCAAAGAAAATAAAGATTACTATTTTTCTGAAAATGATATAAAGAAGAATTTAAATATAGGCTCATCTGTTGTAAAAACACTTTTAAAATATGGCTTATTGGAGGAAAAAAGCGAAAAAGTTTCTAGCATAAATTATAATTTTAATATAAATAATGTAAACCTTAATACTCTAACAGATGAGCAAAATTCTGTCTTAAATCAAATAAATTCCCATGTAGATAGCAATGAAAAAACAATTTTATTACAAGGAGAAACAGGTTCTGGAAAAACTGAAATATACTTTCATTTGATTTATAATTATTTAAAAAATGATAATGACAATCAAACATTGTTTTTAATACCTGAAATAGCTCTAACATCGCAACTTATAGATAGGTTCAACAAACAATTTAATAGTTCAATAGCAATTTGGCATTCTGACATTAGTAACAGTAAAAAAAGAGATATTTGGCTTGGTGTTTTAAATGGGAATATAAAAGTTGTAATTGGTGCTAGATCTGCTTTATTTTTACCATTCAAAAAATTATCATTGATAATCGTTGATGAAGAACATGATAGTTCTTATAAACAAGTTGATAATGGTTGCTATAATGCCAGAGATATGGCTGTTTTGAGAGCAAAAATAAATAATATACCAATAATTCTAGGTTCTGCAACACCATCATTGGAAAGTATAATTAATACAGAAAATGGAAAGTATAAAAAAGTTGAATTAAAAAATAGATTTGGAAAAGCTATTCTTCCAACTATTGATATTGTTGATTTAAAAAAAGAAAAAAATACAATCCTGTCAAAATTTCTTATTGAAAAAATGAAGGAACATTTAGGCAATAAAAATCAAGTTCTTTTATTTTTGAATAGAAGAGGCTATAGTCCGATAGCATTATGTAAAGAATGTGGTCATAAGTTTTTGTGTAAAAATTGCAGTTGTGCATTAACTAATCATAAGAGTAAGAACAAATTAATATGCCACCAATGTGGTTACTCTATTGATCTAATTAATTATTGTCCTTCATGTAATAGTAAAGATTCAGTTATATTTTACGGCGTCGGTGTTGAGAAAGTTGAGGAAGAAGTAAAAAAAATATTTCCAGAAAAACACATCGCCATAATAACTAGCGATACAATGTTAAATATAAATTTAATGAAAAGCACTTTACATGATATAGAAGAAAAAAATATTGATATAATCATTGGTACACAAATAATTACAAAAGGTTATCATTTTCCAGATTTAACATTGGTTGGTGTATTGGATGCTGATGCTGGTTTGTTCGGAGGTCAATTTAAAGCAATAGAATATACATACCAGAGTTTAACTCAAGTTATAGGAAGAGCGGGTAGAGGTGAAAAAGTTGGTGAAGCCGTTCTTCAAACTTATTCTCCTGAAAATATAATAATTCAGGCTTTAAAAAATAATGATAAGTGTATGATTCTTGAGTTTGATAAACAAAATAGGGAATTAATGGAAGTTCCCCCTTTCGGTAAAATGGCTGTTTTAATCGTATCGCACGACAAGGAATATGATTTAATAAAAAAAATTAAGGAGATTTTAAGAGTTTTTCCAGTTGATAGTAATTTAGAGATTCTTGGTCCAACTCAAACTATACCATATAAATTAAATAATAATTTTAGATACAAAATAATAGTTAAAACAAAAAATAATATAAACATTCAAAAGCTTATAAAAACTGTTTTAGAAAAAGTAAACTTAAATAGTGTAAAAATTAAAATTGATATAAATCCTTACAACATACCTTAAAGTACATTGAAAGCTTTGTAAAAAATTTTGATAAAGTAACTAATTCGAATAAAATATTATAAAGATGCTCAGATACTAGGATTTCCAGAGGTAAAATTACAAATAATGAATTATGTGATGATTGTCTTTTGAATCAACAAGTAGCGTACAGTCATATGAAAAAATTTAGCAAAATAAGAAGTTCAGAATCATTAGTTGATTAAAGTTATTAAATAGTAGACTAATCACTTTAAAATGCGTAAAACGATCGATATTTATTATTTGATTAACTGTGAGATTTAAAATGTATGACTATGATAAACAATAAATGAAGTGTCCACAGTAGCTTATTCAATGGAACAACAGTGTTAACCAAAGCTTATGGTTCTATACATTAAACAAATCTTGATTTAATTGACATATGGTGGAGGATGTTTATAACCAGCTTATGCTGGCTGTTGACATCGTAGTACTTCAACCCATCCCCCGTAATACCCGCATAATTAGAGATTGTAACCACCACCTGGTGGCTCATAATTACTTTCGAGAAGGTTCTCGTAACTATACTCCATAGTATGATAATTGATACTTTTTATTTGTCAAGATGATTAATAATTAAATTTATAATATTATGTATCAGTTTTCTTTTTATTAGAGAACTTAGTCTGTAAATTTATTAATTTAAAATAAGTTTACGTTTTGATTAAAGAGATTTTAAGCTAAGGAAGACAAAAAATGAAAATTAAATTTATATATGGATGCTAGTCAAGAACCATTATTAAAATCTTTTCCATTGTTGAGAATAAAATGTTCAAAGGACAAAAGGAGGGTTTAAACTTTATGTAAGGTACGGGATCTCAGAATCCTGTATCTTGTGAGTATATGCGAAGTGCTGG
>CAKVBE010000043.1 GCA_934725005.1 uncultured Rickettsiales bacterium
AATAAGTATGGTGAATTTAATAACTATGATCTTTTTAAAATTTTTGCTTTTGTTTTAATGGTAATTGATCATATCGGTTTTTTCTTTTTTCCTGAATCTATGCTGTTAAGAGCGGTTGGCAGATTATCGTTTCCAATTTATGCTATGTTACATGGTATAATAACAAAAAATAATACTGAACACAAGGCAAATTATTTACTATTATTTCTTGGTCTATCGACCAATTTGGTGTTTTATATATTGTTTAAACGGTTTGCTGCGTTGAATATACTTGTCTCGTTTTTTTTATTTGATTTTGTGTTTGCAAAGATGTTAAGATTTGATTATAAGTCATTTTTTGCATTGTTTATCCTAGTTCTCATAAATTACTTCTTTTACAGTACGCTCAATATGTATATTGAGTACGGTTTATTTGTATTATTATTTATGCTGGTTGGAAAAATTTTCTATAAAGTTGGAACGAACATCATTGAGAATGTTTTTTCATTTAGTGTATTTTTAACGTATTTTTTGACACAGATTAAAGTTTTTAGATTTAATAATATCTGTAGTATGATTTGTGGAGTTGGTTTATTGATTTTACTAGTGTCAATGTATGATTTTAAATTTAGAGAATATCATAATGTAAACAGTAATAGATTTCTTTTATTTTTATCTAGGTATTCTTTGGAACTGTACTTTATACATCTTATATTATTTATGTTTATGTTTAAACTTACATTTTACTACTAAAGCATCGGACTTCATTCGTTGTTTTGAATTGTTAATTTAAATTGTCCAACGCAAGCGTGAGATAGTAAAGTTTGATGCTACCACCTGCTTGCCTTTGGTTCTTGTTTAATTATTGTTTAAATACCTTCTAAAAGAAGTTTTGATTCTTATACCATCAACATTCCGCCATTAACATGGATTGTTTGACCAGTTATGTAGCTTGCTTCTTTACTTGCAAGGAATGCTATTGTATTAGCTATTTCTTCGGCTTGTCCCATTCTGCCCATAGGTATTTCGGCTAACATCTTTGTTTTTTGCTCATCTGTTAAGACATCTGTCATTGGTGTTTCAATAAATCCTGGAGCGACACAATTTATCGTAATACCCCTAGAAGCTACTTCCATTGCCATAGCTTTTGACATTCCTATTAGTCCGGCTTTTGATGCACAGTAATTAGCTTGTCCAGCATTTCCCATTACTCCAACTACTGAAGATATATTTATTATTCTGCCATACCTTCTTTTTATCATTTTCTTGATCGCGTTCCTATTCAAGAAAAATGATGATCTTAAATTTATATTTAATACACTGTCAAAATCTTTATCTGACATTCTCATTGCTAGATTATCTTTTGTGATTCCAGCATTACAAATCAGAATATCAATACCATTCATTTCTGTGTCTGCTCTATCAAATAACTCAGATAAGCACTCATCATTTGATAAATCGCATTCATATATAAAGGTTTTTGTTTGTATTTCATTTGCCAATCTTTCAAGTTTTGATTTATTTGTACCAGATAATCCAACTGTAGCACCTTGTTTTGCAAACAACTTAGCTGTTGCTGAACCGATTCCACCAGTTGCGCCAGTGATTAAAACTTTTTGTCCATTTAGATTAAACATGTTAAACATTTAAATTTTTTTGACTAACAATAATTAAATTATTTTAAAAAAAGTCAATGTTATCTATTGCATTGAATTTTTATTTTATGTAATATCAAGAACTAATTCAAAAAAATAATTAAAATGGCAAATAAACTCATAGTTAAAAACATTTTTTGGGATGTTGATGGCGTGTTAGCAAATTTAAATCATGCTTATTATTCATTCATCAAAAATTATCCGATGTTTAGAGAGCATTTTAAAAAATATGAATATAAAGACTTACCAAAAGCTTTGCCTATAGACAAAGTAAAATTTGGTGCAATGGAACTGAAAACACATCCAACTTTAGGTGTTGAGTTAGATAAAGAATTTTGTGCAAGTGACGACTATTATTTTGATAGACCATTATATCCCGGAACCGCCAAAATTTTGAGAGAATTAAATGATATGGGTTATTTACAAATAACCATGTCGGCTGGTTTTAATATGGATAAGAAGAAGGAATTATTAAAAAGAATTCTTGGTGATTTAACTGATTTTTTAAAAATTGAAGTTGTAGAACATGACAAAGCTGGTATGGAACAAGGAAGCTCAAAAGAGGCAAAAATGTTGGCAGTTTTGAAAAGACTTGGTGCAAAACCAGAAGAAACAGTCTTAGTTGACGATAGAATCTATAACATATATTCAGCAATTAAAGCTGGCGTTCATCCCGTAAGATTTAGAAGTGAGTTTACAACAGACTCACCAGAAGACCTAAAAGATGTTCCGGAAGTTGAAAATATTTATCAATTTAAGAATTGGTTATTAAATAACACTGTTATGTAATAATTATGGAAAGTCAAGCTATTGTGTTGATGCCTTATTATCAAACTAAACGTAGTTTGTTTGAAAAATCACTTCAAAGTTTTTTAGATCAAGATTATCAAAATAAAAAATTAGTAATTTATGTTGATAATGATAAAAAAAATGAAAATGATTTAAACAGAATTTTGGATAATTTAGATGAAAAACAAAAGAAACAGATAGTTTTAATAGGTGGAAAGAAACATAGCGGTCTTGCGGAAGCCAGAAATGAGTTACTAAAATATGTAAAAGAAGAAGTTGACGATAATGCTATTATTTTTCAGTTAGACTCAGATGATTGTTATACTAGCAATAATGTTGTCTCAAATATAATAAGTAATATAGAAAAAAGCGGAGCTGATGTCGCTATTCTAAATTTTAAGTATGGTTTTTATGATGGAAAAACTGAAGATAAAGGATTGAAAACAACGAAAGAACAGACTAGTTCTATTTCTAAAAAATATACAAGGGCAAAATATTTTGAACCAGAAGAAGATTTTAAAAATTTAACAAGTTTGGGATGGACTAAGGTTTACACAGCAAAATTATTCAAAAAATTACCACCAGTTGTAAGTGATGGTAAGTATGAAGATTTTGTTTATATGGCTCTATTTTGTTTCGATAATATAAAAGTTGTTGGAGTAGAATCTGAATGTATTATTTTCAATAAGTATTCATCATCTATAACATCAACCAGAACAGAAAAAGATTGTAAGGATGTTGTTGATAGATTAAATGAATTCTGGGAATATCTTCAAACAATACATAATGAAACTACATGTGGTCTTTACACTGAGCGAGAAAAAAAGAAAAAAATTGAACAAATAGCTAAAGATTTTATAAACAGTAAAACTAAACAATATGAAAGTATTTTCGAGACTTATTATAGAGTAAACAAAACAAATTTATTAGGCTATTTTAAAAAATACTTAAGTAATTTATTAACGAAAAATGAGAAAAAACAATGTCAAATATAATTACACTTATTCCAGTTAGAATGAAAGCAACAAGGTTGCCAAATAAACCATTGCTTGATGTTAATGGAAAAACTGTTTTACAAAGAGTTTGTGAAAATGTTAAAAAATATATAACAGGTGATGTTTATGTTGCAGCAGGTGATCAAGTTATAGTTGATGCGTGTAAAGATTATGATGTGCCAGCTATTTTAACGGATTCAGCATTGCCATCGGGAACAGATAGAATCGCGAGCGCTTTAAAACAAATTGATCCAAGTGGTAAAAAGTACGATATAGTTGTAAATTTCCAGGGTGATGGATTAAATGTTGATCCAAGAGTAAATTTACCATTGATAGAAATGATTGAAAAAGGTGGTTGTGATATAGCTACTTGTGGTATGATTTTTAAAACAAAAGAAGATGCAGATAACATAACAAATGTAAAAATTGTTATGGGTTTAAGAGAAGGTGAAAAAGAAGGTAGAGCTCTGTATTTTACAAGAGCTTCTAATTGTCCATTTACCAGAGATCCAGTAAAAATTAAAAATCAAGATTTGTATCACCATATAGGTATTTATGTTTATACTGCTGAAGCTCTAAGAAAAATGGTATCATTACCGGTTGGTGTTCTTGAGGCTAGGGAAGCACTTGAACAGTTAAGAGCATTAGAGAATGGTATGATAATTAAGGCAAGGATCATTACACAAGAAGAAATGAAATTAAATCCAAATGCTCCAGCTGATGTAAATACTACTGATGAGTTAGGAGAGGCTAGAAAATATATTAAATAATTTCAATTCTACTTTTTGTTCAGAATTTTGTAATTCGATTGTACTTGGTATGTGACCAGACTAGTGAGTACCGAGTACTATTCTTGTTTAAAAAATGTTATATTTTGTGTTGCAATTTTCATATTGAAATAGTTAATTATGGTTGATTACTTTAAAAGTATTTTTATATTACGTTGTCTAAACAAGAATAATTAATATATTAGTTTGAATCATGAAAAGTGTTGATGTTGATAATTTTTTGTTTTTGAGCAAAATGAAAAATAAAGTTACATTTTGGAGAATTTTTAGTGTTTGTTTACTATTTGCATTAATTCCATTGTTATTCTATAATAAAATAAAATGTAGTGAAAAAAAAGAAAATGATTATATAGCGAAGGTTAAAATAAATGGAGAAATATGGAATGATTCATTTGATGAAGAAAGATTGGACGAATTAAAAAAAGATAGCAGTGTAAAAGCTATAATATTAGAAATAGATAGTCCTGGTGGTGAGGTAGTTTCGAGCGAAATATTATACAGTTTTTTTAAAGAAATATCCAAGGAAAAACCAGTTGTGGCGACAATAAAAAGCTTAGGAGCGTCCGGAGCGTATATGGTTGCACTAGCTAGTGAATACATAGTCGCTTATAATACAAGCTTGATTGGTTCAATTGGTGTATTTTCTCAGTCTACAAATGTAAGTGATTTATTGGATAGATTTGGTGTTAACGTAAAAATGTATAAGAGTTCGAAACTCAAAGCTTCGCCAAACATGTATGAAAAAACAGATGAGGAAGTGGATTCTGTAATGGAAGAAGAAATAAATGAAGTGTATAATTATTTTCTAGATGTTTTTGTTGAGAATAGAAAGTTGAGTAGAAAAGATGCTTTAGACATAGCTAATGGACAGATATATGTTGGAAGACAAGCTTTAAATTTTAAATTAATTGATAAGATTGGAAATACAAAGGATTTGTTGGACTACCTTGAAAAAAAAGGAATAGAAACAAAAAAGGTATCTGATTATGATATAACTCGATATTATGGTGGAAAAATATCGAAATTTATTAAAAATTTTAATAGCAGAAAGGTATCGTATAGCAAAAAATTATTATTTCTATATAATTGATTTTTTGTTTTAGTATCCTACAATGCAAGGTAAAATAAAATTAATTTTCATATATGGCTTTAAATAAAGTAATATTGATAGGTAATACTGGAAGAGATCCTGAAATAAGAACGATGAATAATGGAAATGAAGTAGCAATTTTTACATTAGCTACGACAGATTCGTGGAAGGATAAGGTAACAGGAGAAAGAAAAGATAAAACTGAATGGCATAGAATAGTAATTTATACACCAGGTCTCGTAAACATATGCAAAAATTATGTTAAAAAGGGATCAAAGTTATACTTAGAAGGAACTCTTCAGACTAGAAAATGGGTTGACAGTCAAGGAATTGACAGACAAGTAACAGAAGTTGTTTTACAAGGTTTTAATTGTACACTACAATTGTTGGATAGTAAAAATTCTTCTGCAAATTCTAATAATGATTTTGATGAGAATTATTATAATTCATTAGATGGTGACAGTTCGTCGATGCCAAATAATAATTTCAGTAGTAATACAGAAAATAAGTTAGACAATAAGGAATTTATAGAAGAAGTTGTTGATGACGACATACCTTTTTAAAATGTGTTTATGGAAAGTATACAAATGTCTGGAAATCTATGGAAAAAGAAGCAAAAAATGTAATATGCATTAAATGGGGAAAGTGTTACGGACCTGAATATGTTAATAGGTTGTACAATATGGTTGTTAGGAATACAACATATCATATAAATTTTTATTGTTTTACTGATAACAGTGATGGATTAAGTGAGAGTGTAATAGTAAAGCCATTACCAGTAATGCATGTTGAAGAATTAAAGTATGCTTATCAAAAAGAGGCCGGATTGTGTGATGATGAACTTGGTGGTTTGACAGGACAGAGAGTATTATATTTTGATTTGGATGTTCTTATAATTGATAATATAGATTGTCTTTTTGAGTATCCAAATGATGATGGGTTTTACATAATAAATGATTGGAATACAAATGGTAGCACAGTTGGTCAGGCTACCTGTTATTCATGGGTTGTTGGAACTTTGGGCTATATAAAAAAATACTTCGAAGGACATTCTGAGGAAATATACAAAAAATTTTATACGGCTTCACAAGAGTATTTGTCCAGTAAAGTAATAGAGAAATATGGCAAATTGAATTTTTGGAAAGATTCTTGGATTAAAAGTTTCAGATTTCACTGTCTGCCAACACCACTTATTCCATTCCTAAGGAAGATAAGGATGGCAAAAATACCGAAAGGTGCAAAAATAATAGCTTTTCATGGTAATCCAAAAATGATTGATGCAAAAAATGGTGTTTGGAATGAAAAGAATCCGATAAAAAAATTTTTTTATAAGCATTTAAAACCTGTTAAATGGGTTGAAAAATACTGGAGGTAATTTTATTATTATCTCTATAATTGCCGAAATAGCTCAGTTGGTAGAGCACCTGATTCGTAATCAGTAGGTCGCGTGTTCAAATCACGTTTTCGGCACCATTCGTTAGTGTTGATACACTATTTATTTTGTCTGAGTTTTTTCATATTTTTTGTATTTACTAAATTAAAGTTAGTCAAAAGGTTTACAATTTTATCTAGTATTTTACTATAGTAGATGGTGATTAGGTTTATAATTTTGTTTATTGCTTTTTACTTTTATATTAAATCTTGAGTTTGCGAGACAAATATTTTAGACAATGTGTAGAATTTGCAAATTTAGTATGTTACAAAAACTGAAAAGAATCATATCATTTATAATTCAATTCGGAACCAGTAAAAATGAGTTTTTCAAAGCTTAACAATTTATGTTTACAAGATTCATTTATTGTTTGTTAAATCTTAATGTTTTTCCTAGATTCAGATAATCAAATTAATTATTTTTATTGTTATGTTATAAAGTATCGGAATAAATGTATAAATTTTTTATTAATTTTCTTTAAAAGATTAGAAAAATCATAGATAAGTACACTGATTAGTGAAATGCAATACCTTAAAACTGCAAGCGTACTCGATTAATACACAAACAAATATCTGCATATTTAACTTCTAAAAACCATTGTAGTGCGGTGATTGTTTCTTTGATAATTTTTGTAAATACTTTAGAGATTGTAAAAAAAATACGTGTTGATTTTTACACTTTTGTTTATGAAATTCACAGTTGATTTAGTCCTTTAATTCTCTTTTTAATTCTAAATAATTTGGTATTATGCTTAATACATGGTTCCAAAATTCTTTAGAGTGGTTGAAATGTATTGTATGTGTTAATTCGTGAACTACCAAATAATCTATTATTTCTTTTCTTTTTTCTAATAAATTGACGTTAAAATTTAAATTATGTTTAAAACTGCAACTTCCCC
>CAKVBE010000044.1 GCA_934725005.1 uncultured Rickettsiales bacterium
AGGGCGGAGAACATTCTCTCTATATTATAACGACTAAAGATATCGCATCAGATGTGATAATAAATGTTCTTGAGAATAACTACAACCGATATAACATCAATGGTCTGGTACTGACAGACTGTGATATGACTGGACAGCAGATTAACGGTATTCCGGTTGTGTCAGATATGGAACATGCAGCTGCTTATATCTGCCAGAAATGGGTAGACGAAGTACTGATCAATGTCAGTGAAAAAAATGAATATCCGCAGAAGCTGATAGATGAACTGTTGGAAATGGGAATGGTTGTACATCTGAATCTGTCACGCATCAAACCGACGACAGGACAGAAACAGTTTGTTGAAATGGTAGGCGGTTATACAGTACTTACCACAACAATGAATTATGCAACAGACCGTCAGGCATTGGCTAAGAGGATTATGGATATAGCCGGAGGGTTTGTGGGATGTTTATTGACTGGAATTATCTTCGTGTTTGTAGGTCCTGCAATTTATATAAATTCTCCGGGGCCGGTGTTCTTTTCACAGATCAGGATTGGGAAGAATGGAAAGCCTTTTAAAATGTATAAGTTTCGAAGTATGTATATGGATGCAGAAGAACGGAAAGCAGAGCTTATGGCTCAGAATAAAATGAGCGATGGGAGAATGTTTAAGCTTGATTTTGATCCGCGAGTGATTGGGAATAAGGTGTTGGCGGATGGGACGAAGAAGACGGGAATTGGAGAGTTTATTAGGAAGACTTCATTAGATGAATTTCCTCAATTTTGGAATGTACTTAAAGGAGATATGAGTCTGGTAGGCACCAGACCGATATTGCCTGGGGAGCTGGAACAGTATGAACTTCATCATAGGACTAGAATTGCTATTAAACCTGGGATTACGGGGATGTGGCAGGTTAGTGGGAGAAGTGATATTACGGATTTTGAGGAAGTGGTGGAGTTGGATAGGTCATATATTGAGGATTGGAATATGGGGTTGGATGTAAAGATTTTATTTCAGACTGTGAAGGCGGTTTTTAATAAAGATGGAGCAATGTAAAAAAATATGAGCTAAATGTATATGAATCAAATAAATTCTAATAGAAAAACTTACAAGATATGAAAATATAGGTGGTGTAATATGAATAAAGAAAAAAAATTAAAGGTATGTCTGGTTGGATCATCGGGGGGACATTTGACTCATTTATATATGCTGAAACCGTTTTGGGAAAATAAAGATAGATTTTGGGTAACATTTGATAAAGAAGATGCTCGTTCTTTATTAAAAGGAGAAAAATTTTATTCAGCGTATTACCCATCAAATCGTTCTATTAAAGCTCTAATTATTAATACGTGGCGAGCGCTTAAGATTTTACCTAAAGAAAAACCGGATATTATTATTTCATCTGGAGCTGCAGTTGCGGTGCCTTTTTTCTGGATTGGAAAAATTCTAGGATCAAAAATGATTTATATTGAAGTATTTGATAGAATCGATAAACCAACAATGACAGGAAGGCTGGTTTATCCTGTTACGGATAAATTTATTGTTGAGTGGGAAGAAATGAAGAAGATATATCCTAAAGCTATAAACTTAGGAAGCATTTTTTAAGGCGGTGTTTTTATGATTTTTGTTACAGTTGGAACACATGAACAGCCATTTAACAGATTAATAGAGAAAATGGATAAATGGGCATTAGAACATGATGAAGAGGTAGTTCTTCAAACTGGTTATAGCACGTATATACCTAAATATTGTAAATGGAAGAAAATTTTTATGTATGATGAGATGGTAAAAATTATTACAGAAGCAAGAATAGTTATAACACACGGAGGACCATCAAGTTTTATTATGCCTTTGCAAATAGGAAAGATACCGATAGTAGTGCCGAGAAAATATGATTTAAAGGAACATGTAAACAATCATCAGGTAGATTTTTGTAAAGCTGTTGCAAAGCGTATGAAGATCATAATCATGGTGGAAAATGTGAATAATCTTGATGATACAATAGAAAACTATGAAGATATAGTCAAAAAAATTAACACAGGTTTTAAAAGCAATAATAATATATTTTGTGATAGATTAGAAGGTATTGTAGAAGAGTTACTTAAGGAGGAAAAATGAATATTCCTAAAATAATTCATTATTGTTGGTTTGGGAAAAAAACTAAAAATGAATTAATAACTAATTGCATTGAAAGCTGGAAAAAATATTGTCCTGATTATGAAATTATTGAATGGAATGAAGAAAATTTTGATGTAGATAAATTCTTGTATACAAGACAGGCATATGATTTAAATAAATATGCATTTGTTTCTGATGTGGTGAGATTTGAAGTGCTTAGTATTTATGGTGGAATATATTTGGACACAGATGTTGAATTAAAAGGATCAATTGATGACTTTCTATCAAATGAAATGTTTATGGGGTATGACCAAAGAGGATTGATTGCGTCTGGGTTAATTTTTGGCGCTACAAAAGGCCATTATATTTTAAATGATATATTGAACTATTATAAAAACAATTCATTTATTATGAAAAATGGTCGCGCTGATACTACTACAGTAGTGACGATTGTATCTAACATTTTGAAAAAAAGAGGTTTTTCTTTGGATGGAAGAAATTTTTCTAATGGTGGAATAGCTTTGTATTCATGTGACTATTTTGATCCATATGACTATGAAAATGGTGAAATGCATATTACTAAAAATACAAAAGCGATACATTATTATGCAGCATCCTGGAAAAATACAAAAGATATACAAATTTATAAAATTGGTCTAAAAATAAAAAAGATAATTGGTCCTAAATTATATGCAGAAATAGCAAAAATAAAACATAAAATAATAGGGTGACATTTATGATAACTATATTTACACCAACTTATAATAGAGCCTTGTGTTTAAGCAAGCTAGCGGACTCATTATTAAAGCAGTCATTTCAAGATTTTGAATGGATTATAGTTGATGATGGTTCGACGGATAATACGCAGAAAGTAATTGAGAGCTTAAAAAAGAAAATGAAGATTATATACTATTATCAAAAAAACAGTGGGAAACATATTGCATATAATCGAGGGATAGAATTAGCTTCTGGGGAATACTTTGTTTGCGTGGATAGTGACGATACGTTGGATCCATTTGCTATAGAAAGATATTGTAGTTTAATAAAAAAATATAATACAGAAGTTGGCTTTGTATTGAGACAAAATCTTGTAGGGGCAAATGATATAAGCAAATGGGTTGCTATTGATGGAAAGAAAGTTAATATAGCAGATTTGAAAAACATATATGGGATAGTTGAAAGCAATCCGTTAATAAAAACATTTTATTTGAAAAAATATAGATTTCCACATTATAAAAAAAATACAAATGAATACGAAAAATTTTGTCCGGAGGATTATCTATATAATCAATTGTCAAAAGAAGGAAGATTTATTGCGAAAAATGTTGCAGTATATAATTCTGCATATAGAAACGATGGACTAACAAGTAATATATTTAATTTATGGATTAATAATAGTGAAGGAGTTTTACAGACATTAAGATTAAGATATTACATGTGCTGTGATTATATATTCACTTATAAAACTATTAATTATGTAAAATGTATTCTTAATATAAATGCATTATGTTTAGCAACTCACAAAAAGCTAAAAGATTATAGCCCTAATATGAAAATGAGCTATTTACTTATTATTCCTAGTATTTTATTAAAGATTCGAAGATATAGATATAATAGTTGGTTTAATTTGAAAGATTGACACTAGTTTTTCGAGAAAGAAATATTTTAGGTTAACTTGTTTGAAGCTATAAAGATTTAATGTCGAGGTCTGACTATATCAAATATTAGTGAAGTTATTAGTTATGATAAAAATGATATAGAAGCATCAGTGAGTTATTGTTTTGCAAGAAATTTTAATTACAACATATAGCGCTCTTTTTTTACTCTGAAATTCTAGAATGTATACACTATTGCAAAGAGAATATTTTATTGATTTTAATATTAGTTATACCTTAATGAGGTGAAAAAATGGAAAAAGAAAACAAATGGTTATCAATTATTATTCCTGTATATAATGTTGAAAAATATGTTGAAAAATGTGTAAAATCTGTTATGAGAGATTCTTATAATGAGTACATAGAAGTTATATTAATAGATGATGGTTCGACAGATTTATCGGGAAGAATTTGTGATAAATTAGAAACATTTTATAAAAATATTAAAGTTATACATAAAAATAATGAAGGTTTATCTGAGGCAAGAAATGTGGGGCTTTCATGTGCCAAAGGTGATTATGTGATGTTTTTAGATTCTGATGACATGATAGTGTCTGAAGAACTTGAGAAAGCTATGGTCTTCCTTCTTAAAGACTATGATATTATTATATATGATTGGAAAATTATATCTGAAAAAGATAAAATTCTTGATAATAAATTTAATCATGTTGGTATACATAGGGGAAATTATATTTCCAATAGTTATATTAAAGATCAAATTATAGCCAGTAAATATTATTGGACAGTAGCATGGCAGGGGATTTATAGAACACAATTTATAAAAAAAAATAAACTATATTTTAAAAAAGGAATTTATCATGAAGATGATTTGTGGTTTCCTGAAGTAATTTTAAAATCGTATAAAATTTTTTATATAGAGTCACAAATATATCTTTATCGTATGAGAAACAATTCAATCACTAAGGATAATCATAAAAATGATAAAAAGCATTTAATGGATATTATATATATATATGATTATTTATATAAAATATTTCCTGAGTATGTAAATGATAAAACATTATTGAAATTAGCAATGGGAGATATAAGTAAACGATATTTACATGCGATATATTGTTATCGCGCATATATGTATAGCGATGTTATGAAACAAATAGATAAACGGAAAATATGGAAGGAATGTTTTGCGTCAGATAAGCTGAGATGTATGATTTTAAGGATTAATTGTGTATTATATTGCAAGTTAATGGAATATCTGAAGCGAATAAGTTGAATAATAATTACGAGTAAAGTTATATAAATATGAGGAATGATTATGGAAAAATTATATTTTATTCTTCCGCCAGCACTTCCTTTTCCGCCAGTTAAGGGTGGCGCTGTGGAAACACTTTTGGATTTATTTGTAATGCAGAATGAAAAGAAATGTATTTATGATATTACTGTATTTTCATTATTTGATAAAGAGGCAGAAAAGCGTAGTATTAAATATATATATACAAAAGTTGTATATATAGACAATGAAGAATGTGCTGGCTTAAAGAATAATTTTTTAGCCTTTATAAAGAAAACTTTTGTATCAAAAAATAGCATATATACTAAAAATATACTCGGCAAAATAAAAACAATGGGTATACCTGATTTATGTATTGTTGAAGGTGGAAATTATAGAGATTATGTATCCATTTCGAATTATATAGGAAAAAAACGTATGGCGATACATATTCATGCAATTTCAACTCCTCGATTTAATGCAAATAGAATATATGGACATTTTATTTTTGTAAGTGATGCTGCAAAGAATGTATGGGAGAAAAAGAAAAGATGTAATGGATATGTGCTTTATAATGCAGTAAATGAAGAAAATTTTTCTAATCGTCTAAGTTTTGAAGAGTGGTATCGGGTTCGAAAAGGAATGAATATTTCAGAAAAAGATTTTGTTGTTTTATATAGTGGTAGATTAATTGAAGAAAAAGGTATTTTAGAGTTGCTTAAAGCCATTAAACAGATTAATTATCCTAATATAAAATTGGTAATTGTAGGAAGTTCAAATTTCAAAAATGCAATAAAAACACCATATCAAAAAGAATTGGAAGAAGAAATGAATTCTAATATTATTTTTACGGGATATATTGATAATGTAAATATTTTTAAATATTATCAAGTAGCAGACGTTATTGTTTCTCCATCTATATGGGAAGAGGCAGGATCTTTAGTGAATATTGAAGCTATAATGTCTGGAAAAGCTTTAATAACAACTTCACAGGGGGGAAATCCAGAATATGTAAATCCTAGAGGTACTTTAATGATTGATTATCATGAAGATAAATTGGAATTAATTCAAAATTTAAAGATAGCTATAGAACAATTATATAATGATCGTGTATTAATAAAAAAAATGGAAAAAGAAAATACAATATTTTCGAATAAGTTTTCTGGTGATAGTTATTTTGTTCGATATCAAAAAATAATAAATTCTATATTAAAATGATGGAAAGCGGTAAGATGAATCTCTTTTTGTGTAAAACGCCGATGCAAATATTGCGGGCTATTCAGTTAACTTATTATAAAGAAGAATTTAAATGTTCGGATATGTGTATTTTTCGAACATTTGATGGGGTCGATGATTTATCTATTCGACTTCGAAAATTAAACTTATTTGAAGGAGTGTATATATTTGATAATAACTTTAAAAATGTAAAGGGGGGATATTTTGCAAACTATTATGGAAATAATGCATTTATTGAATTTATAAAACGGCATAGATATGCATCGATTTCTATGTTTAATAGTGATACATATGATGCGTTTATTGCATATAATTTGTTGCGAAAAAAAAATGAAGTAAATGTATATTATATTGAAGATGCGCCGATGATTTACGCATATCCATTACCAAGCCCTAAAAATGTTTTGATAGGGCGTCTTTTGCGGTTAAAGTTTCCAATTTATGAGGTTAGTAAGTGGTATTTTAGTGTACCAGAAAAAATGAAAAAAACTAATAAATCAATAGCAATTAAATTAACACCATTAGATCGAAAGGATAAAAAATTTGTTGATTTAGTAAACTTTGTATTTAACTATACCGAAGACCAATTATTAAATACAACGGATATTTTTATAATGGAGGAGTGTTTTTATACTGACAAAATTATTAAAGATAATTCTGATTATTTTTTATATAAAACAATTAAAGAAAAATATCCTAATTTGCAATTTGCAGTGAAATTGCATCCAAGAACAAAAGTTAATCGATTTAGTAATGAATTTAAATGTATAGAAAAGTCAACTATTCCTTGGGAAGTGTATCTTCTAAATAAAAATATGAAAGATACGATTTTTATAAGTTTATCATGTTCAACTGCATTATCTCCTAAAATTTTATTTGATGATGAATACAGATGTATGCTGTGTTATCGATTGCTTAGAGATAGAGCAATAAGGGCAGATGGACATTTATATTACACAGATGAATGGGAGAAATTGTTAGCTAATATTACTGAGTTATACAATCAAAAAAATAATATTGCAATTCCAAATGATGAGGTTGAAATGTTTAATATATTAGATGAATGGATAAATTGATATGGTAATAAAGAAAAAAACTTTAGAATCATTAATGATAATGCTTTGTATGGCATTTTTAATCATACCTGATGGATTAACAATTATAATTAGTAGCATTAATATTTGGGGGAGT
>CAKVBE010000045.1 GCA_934725005.1 uncultured Rickettsiales bacterium
GAATTTTCAAAAGAAGTTGAAGAAATGATTGATAATGCAATTAAAAATCCAATAATTAGACATTTTGAAACACCAAATAAACCGTGGCTTACAAGTAAAAACTTTTATGACAACAATATTAATCTACAAAATTTTGAAGATTTTTGGTTTTTCGCAAAAATGACCGATTTCTATGAAATTTTAAAATTTAAATATTTTAGTGACTTACTTGAGAGCAAAAAAGAAGAAACTATTACTAACAATAATTCTGAAATTCCGGCACTTCCCGATAATCCAGAAGTCCCAGTGCTGGTTCCAATGTTGTTTAACCAAAAAATCAAACTAAAATTGTTTAACACAATTTTACTCTTAAAAATAATTAAGAAGAACAACAAAACATATTATAAACTATTCGGATTTATCCCACTGTTAAAAGTAATTAAAAAAGATAATGGAGCCTATTACAAACTTTTCGGATTCATTCCATTACTAAAGATAAAGAAGGCATAATTATGAAGAAGCTTAGTGTAATAATGCCAGTATATAATACAAAAGAAGAGTATTTACGTGAATCAATAGAAAGTGTTTTAAACCAAACATATAAAGATTATGATTTTTTTATAATAAATGATGGCTCAACTAATGCTGATGTAGCAAAAACAATTATATCATATCAAAATGATAAAAGAATAAAATTTATTAATAATAAAGAGAATCGTGGATTAATTAGTGTTTTAAATCAAGGGCTTGAGTTATGTAAAGATTACAAATACATAGCTAGAATGGATAGTGACGACATTTCTTTACCAACCAGATTTGAAAAACAAATTGAATATTTAGATAATGATAAAAACGTTGGTGTCTTAGGTAGTTGGTTCAGAATGTTTCCAGAAAATATTGTTATAAAACCAGCTGAAAATTATAAGTATTTAGATTTAATTAAATGGAATCCTTGGTTATGTCATCCATCAATTGTATTGAGAAATAGTGTTTTAATTAAATACAATTTATCATATGATTATAATTATAAATATGCAGAAGATTATGAACTATGGACAAGAATGATCCATATCACGGAAATTCATAACATTCAGGAAGTATTGATTAATTATAGATATGGTGAACAAAATACAAATATAAGTATACTTAAATCAAAAGAGCAACAAGAAATAACAAAAGTAATCACAGATAATTTATGGTCTTTTTTAACGGAGGATGAAGAAAAGAGAAGATTTATAGAAAATAGAATAATAAATAATATAATTGAAGAAAGTACAGTAAATAATATAATTGAAGAAAGTATAATAAATGATAAAGTTGAAAGTATAATAAATGATAAAGTTGAAAGTATAATAAATGATAAAGTTGAAAGTATAATAAATAATAAAATTGAGAGTATAATAAATGATAAAGTTGAAAGTATAATAAATGATAAAGTTGGAAGCATAATAAATGATAAAGTTGAAAGTATAATAAATAATAAAATTGAAGAAAGTATAGTAAATAATAAAATTGAAGAAAGCATTGAAATAAAAGAATATCCGTTTTCGCGGTATTATATAAGAATATTTGGATTTATTCCATTTTTAAAAATTATTAACAAAAACACCAAAACATATTATAAACTGCTTGGATTTATTCCGTTATTAAGGGTAGACAAGAGTTAATTATATGGAAATTAATTATATAGATGAATTTAATGAAATAGAGCAGAGTACAAAAATTTCAATTACTAAAGTAAGGTTTAACTATGAATAATAAAGTGGTTTGTTTGTGTTGGAAAATAAATACTACAGTCTTAAAACAAGAAGGAGGGAGCGGTTGAGGTATTAAATTTGTGGAAAATTCTTATACAAGAAGAATGGTGTAAAGTATTTAGCTCAAATGTCTTGAGTCTTCAAATTGCATCTTATCGATGTTAAAAATAAATGAGAAGCAGTAATATAAAAAATTGTTGGTTATTAACTCTAGAGATTATAAATGATTCATACAGATCAGAATTTTGGATCTTTTCGGAAAAAGCCAGTTATTAAACGTGGAAATGGAATTGGTTAAATTTTTTGATCAAACTAATGTAAAGATTTCCATTTCTCGGTAAGAAAATACCAGCTAGACGTTAGTTAATAAAGCTCTTATACTAATCTGCCATACTTTTGCTTAAAGCTAGAATATTTCATTAAGTTATTATTTAACAAAAAAAGATATTAGAGAAATTTACAAAAAGTTGAGTAACTCGAAAGAGTTTTTATGAATATTACTAACACAAGAGGAAAACTATGAATAAATTATTAGCAAGGTTTCTGACAATTTTCATTCCAAGTAAGAAAAAAAGGCATGAATTTAGACAAAAATATATAACAAAAAAAACAATTTATGTTAGCTTAAATGATATTGATAAAAATGAAATAATATCAAGATTTGACAATATTATTGATATGTTGAGTCGATTAAATCAAATGAATAAAGCAAATCAATTGGATTTATCGAATCAAATCAATAATCAATTTGATCAATTGAAGCAGATAAATAAAACAAATCAAGCGGATTCGTTGAATCAAATCAATAATCAATTTAATCAATTTAACCAAGTTAATTTAAGCACATTTAATCTACATCAAAAGACTTTTCCAAGATTCAAAAATATAAATCAAGGTAAAGATGTTGTTTTATTGGCTAGTGGTCCAACGTTAAGGCAGTATAAACCACTTGAAAATGTTATTAATGTTGGTGTTAATAGATCTTTTCAGGGAACAAGTGAAAAATTTGATTATATTTTTATTCAAGATTATTCTGGGCAAACCAAAAGTTATATTAAAAAGTTAAATAATTACAATAAAGATACTTGTATAAAGTTTTATGGTATAGCCAGTGAATTAAATCCATATATGCAAATTATTCCAGAATCAGAAGCTATAGAAGCAAATGCGTTAAGATATAGGACCGATTGTTTGAATTTTGATAGTCCTTACAATATTCATTTCGCTTATGATATAGCATCGCAGCCGCTTGGTGATGGTAAATCAATCGTATTTTCTGCCATGCAATTTATTTTATGGACACATCCAAAAAGAATATATTTGGTTGGTTGTGATTGTAGTTTAGGTGGTTATTTTAATAATGAAAGATTGAACGAAAAAGAAAAGCAAAATTATTTAAATACTGTTGAAATAATTGAAAATTGGAAAAAATTAAAGTTTTTTGCCAATAGATATTATCCAGATACAGAAATTATTTCAATTAATCCAGTTGGTTTAAAAGGTATTTTTAAAGACATTTATCAAGAATAAAGATATTTTATGAATAAAACTTTGGTAAAACTACATCATTATTTTATTCCAAATAAGAAAAAAAGACCTAAATTCGGAAACAAATATATTGGGTATAAACTACAAACAAGTTACGAAATCAAAAGAAACACTACAGTTGAACATCATATAGCGATAAGAAAGATAAATAAAATTTATGTTAATTATTCTATTGGAAGATACATTTGCATTAATGACGCACATTTTTATGACACAAAAAAGATTAGTAAATATTGTAGTGTAGCAAATACAACTAGAATTTATGTTTACAGTTGTGTAATTAATTTTTTGAATACTCACACAATCAACTTTGAATCAAAATGGTACAATCATGACTCAAAAGACATAAGACATTTAGATTTTACTAATGTAGAAAGCTACATAAAAGAATTGGAAAAAATGAAAAATAAAAATTATTAATTATAAAGTAATCGAAATGCTAGTATTACATATTGCAATGTCGCCACTTGCTGGGGCACCGATTCGTTTAATTAATGCTTTAAATAAGTATACGGATTTTAAATCAAGACTTATAGTTTTTAATACTAAAGCATATGGAACTAGGACTTTTCCAAATGATTTGGACTGGCAAGTAGATAAGGAGAAGTGTTTAGAATTAATATCAAAGGCCGATATTCTTCATTTTCATCATTTTATCGATTTTGATTCAATATATAATGCATTTGAAATAAATTTTAAAGATACAGCAAAAAAAAATTGTAAATTTATTAGACAATTTCATTCAAATTTAAAATTTATTTCTGGAGATAATAGTGATATAATAAATAAAATTGTTAATGATAAATATCCAAAATTAGTAATTCCGCATTGTGCTGAAAGAACTTTTTTAAATGCAGCCGTTGTGCCTAATATAATTCCAATTAACGATGAAATATATTTACCAAATTATAAAGACAACGACATACTGAGAGTTTTTTACTCTGCTTCTTCAAAATCATCAATTTGGGATGCAAGATGGGAAACAAAAGGATATTTTGAAGTACGTAATAAACTAAAATCACTAAAGGATAAATATAACAATTTCGATTATAATGTGGTTACAGATACACCATATTATGAATGCTTAAAAATAAAACAGGATAGCAATATCGTTATTGGTGATAT
This sequence comes from uncultured Rickettsiales bacterium, assembly GCA_934725005.1. Next base: position 4,410 of record CAKVBE010000045.1, read on the forward strand.
TTGTACTGGTTCTTATCATTTAACGGAATTAGAAGCCTTATCACAAGGAAAATGTGTTTTTGCGTACCTAGATAATAGAACACAATTAGTACTGCAAAATTTGACTGGTTGCAACGATTTGCCATTTATAAATACAAGAATTGAAGAATTTGATAATGTATTTTTGGAAATTGTAAAAAATAAAGATTTACAAAAAGAGATTGGCGAATTTTCAAGAAAATGGATTGAAAAGTATTATTCGGATGAAAAAATGGTTCAACGTTTTGTAAACGTATACAATAAATTATTAAATGATGAAAAAATTGAGAGAGAAAATTGCAATGAATTTAAAAATACAAAACAATTTTTATACAATGATTTATATGATATACAATGGTTAGAAAGAAGAAAGAAAAATATTAACATTTACAAACATGTATTAGAAAAAGTTTGTAAAAAAATCAAAATAATGCTCATAAGGTTAAGTCGTTGCCTTACCATTAAAAATGAATGGAAAAAATTTTAGAAAAAAGTATTAAATAGATGAATAAAAATTGAGAGGAAAGATATGTTTTTTACGAAAAAACATAAAATTAAAATTGATAATGTGGAAAAATCAATTATAAGTTCATGGTTCTTTCAATTTTGATATGTTTTTTATTTTATTTTCTCCAAAAATATACAAAAGATCATTTTTCATGAAAGTATTAGCTGGCTTTTTAAAATTCTTATAGATTTAACATCGAACGTTAAAAATTTAACTTCAGGTATCATAGTGAAAAATAAATAAATAATTGAATTTTATCAAATATAATTCATTATCTTCAATAAACTATTTTCTAAAACAATTATAAATGAACAAGTTATATATAAAAACATTCGGCTGCCAAATGAATGTTTACGACTCATCAAGAATGTGTGACTTAATGGCCAAAAAAGAATACACAACAACTGAAGACATAAATGAAGCTGATATGGTTATAATAAATACATGTCACATTAGGGAAAAGGCAAAAGAGAAAATATTTTCAGAATTAGGAAGGATAAAACCAATAAAGCAAAAAAAAATTGATAACGGCAAATATTTAATAGTCGTTGTTGCTGGCTGTGTTGCAAAAGCAGAAGGTGCTGACATCTTCAAAAAAATGCCAATTGTTGATATAGTTATTAGCGGTGAATCATATCATAAATTACCAGAAATGGTTGACACAATTTTAGAAAATTTAAATAACGACAAAAGACAAAAAATCATAGATACAGATTTTTATAGCCAAGAAAAATTTGCTATGTTACCAAATGCAAGAAAAATAAATGGAATAAGTGAATTCGTAGCTATTCAATCAGGATGTGATAAATTCTGTTCGTATTGTGTTGTACCATACACAAGAGGAAGAGAATATTCAAGACCAGTTGAAGAAATTATAGATGAAATAAAAATTTTACTCGATCAAGGAGTAAAAGAAATAACTCTATTAGGTCAAAATGTTGATAATTACAACGGCCTAGACAAAAATGGCAAAGTTACGACATTGGCTGAACTAATATATAAAATTCATGATTTTAATTGGCTAGAAAGAATAAGATACATGACAAGTTATCCATCGCAATTTGGAAAAGATTTGATAATAGCCCACAGAGATTTAAAAAAATTAATGCCATTCATACATTTGCCGGCACAATCTGGCTCAAACAAAACGCTTAAAGCAATGAATAGACGTTATACAAGGGAACAATATCTAGAAAAAGTAAATGAAATTAGAGAATACGTTCCTGATGTAGCATTGTCCTCCGATTTTATAGTTGGTTTCGCTGGTGAAACTGAAGAAGATTTTTATGAAACTATAAGCTTAGTTGAAGAAGTTAAATATAGTTCATCATTTTCTTTTAAATATAGTCCAAGACCAAACACAGTTGGTATAAAATTACCCAATCAAATACCAGAAGATATAAAACAAAAAAGATTAGAAATTTTACAGAACGTTTTGGATCAACAGCAAATAGATTTTAATATTTCATGCATTGGCAAAACTATACCAATATTGGTTGAAAATAAGTCTGAGAATAATAAAAATTTATACTTTGGAAGATCACCATATTTACAGGCTGTTATGTTTGATACTGAAAATAATGATAGCATATGCGGAACAATACAAAGTGTAAAGATCAACGAAGCGAACTTGAGAACATTGAAGGGAGTATTAGTAAAATAATTAATTTTATTATTTTTAGTTCTAAATTTTTATCACTAGAGAAAAATACAAGGTATTGAGCATTCAAACTTAATACCTATTGTAATATTTGATAGAATTGAATGATTCAATATATCAATTTATATACACATATTCATTACTTTTCTAACTTCAACCAATGTTTTTGTTGCTTCTTCTCTAGCTTTATCGACACCTCTAAATAATATTTCTTTTATTTTTTCTGGATTATTTTCAAGTTCTTCTCTTCTTTTTCTTATAGGTGTTAAAAATTTATCAACACTTTCAACAAGCATATCCTTCAACATTTTAGCACCACCATTTCCAATCTCATTAGCAACATCAACTTCATTTCTACCACTTGTTAATGAAATCAATGTCAATAATCTAGCTACGTCAGGTCTGTTTTCTGGATCAAATGTTATAAACCTTTCACTATCCGTTTTTGCTTTTTTCACAACATTTATAACTTCTTCCCTGGTTGATTTTAGCATAATGCTATTTCCACGACTTTTACTCATTTTATCGCCATCTAAGCCTTGCAATCTCAACACTTTTGTTAGAAGAGCTTTTGGTTCTTCAAACAATGGTTTTTCTTTACAAAATTTATTGTTAAATCTTTTTGCAATAACTCTAGACATTTCTATATGTGGTAGTTGATCAGCACCAACAGGTATTACATTTGCCCTAACAGATAAAATGTCAGCTACCTGATGTACTGGATAGCAAAACATTCC
>CAKVBE010000046.1 GCA_934725005.1 uncultured Rickettsiales bacterium
GCATAGAAATGGTCCAATAGGAAATATCGAGCTATTTTATAACCCAAACACCACAAAATTTAGCGATCTATTGAGGAACGGAATGAGATAGGGAATTAAAATTAAATCCGCAAAAACTGTTTATTAATTGATTCTCTAAACAATAGTTAGTCGCAAATATTTTGTACAATTTGTGTCGAAACCCAAATAGATAAATTTTAATTTTTTTCAAGATAAACCAAAATTTACAGCAAAAACAGAGTCGCTAACAAATAATTTTACAGCGTATCTATTGAAAATTAAATATAGTAAGTTACCATTGACGTAATTAGTTAAATTTTATTTATCCTAGAGTAATGAAAAAAGATATTCATCCAGAGTACGATGAGTTTACAGTAACATTTACAAACGGTGAAAAAGCGAAGTTTTATTCAACAGCCGGCAAAAAATTGGGCAATCTAAATCTAGATACGGACCCTTTTAATCATCCAGCTTGGAAGAAAGATGGCGGAACGGTTGTAAATACTGGAAACAATCAAGTAAATAGATTCAATAAAAAATTCGGTTCAGCATTTGGAGCCTAAGCTGGACCTTGTTTTGTATAAAAAGTATCTCCGTATTGCGTTTGTAATACGGATTTTTTATCATCAATAAGATAAAACACAAAAAATATAGAAGTTACAGATATGTCTATCACAAACATAATAAACAGATTCAGAACAGAAAAATTGAAGACTGCAAAAGGAAGAAAAATATCATCTACAAAATGGTTGCAAAGACAGATAAATGATCCATACGTAAAAGAAGCACAAAAAAGAGGTTATAGATCAAGAGCAGCTTTTAAAATCTTAGAAATAAATGAAAAATTTAATATTTTTAAAAAGGGATATAAAGTTCTAGATCTTGGCTCAGCACCTGGCGGTTGGAGCCAAATAATAGTTAATATAGTTGGAGACAATAATGTTTTAGCTACAGATATTCTAAAAATGGAACCAATACTTGGTGTTAAATTCGTCCAAAAAAATTTCTTAGAAGATGACGCAAAAGATATGTTAATTAATGAAATGAATGGACAAAAATACAATGTTGTTGTTAGTGACATGGCAGCAAATACAACAGGCGATAAAAAAACGGATAATTTAAGAACGTCAAATCTTGTTGAAAATGCGTTAGATTTTGCAACAAAAGTTTTAAAAAATGACGGCTCATTTATAGCAAAAGTATTTCAAGGCGGCGCAGAAAAACCAATTTTTGACAAACTTAAAGCCAATTTTAAAGTTGTAAAACACTTCAAACCAGAATCATCAAGAAAAGACTCTGTCGAAATGTATGTTATAGCAAAAGGGTTTAGATGGTAAAGATTATAGAATAAATATATAAATTTTTATTAAAAAATTGAATAATAACACAACCAAAAAATTGTGTACCAAAATAAATTTTTAAAAAAATTTATATATTTTGTGTAATGTTTTTAAATAATCTAAAAAATTTAAAATTAATATTTTATACAAGAATCAATCATTAAATTTTTAAATATTTCATTTTTCCATACAAATAATGATAAATTTTCTTTAAGATCAATCCTCAAATAATCAGTATATTTCGTTTGCAAATAAGTTTTGTGGTTATAAAATCGACGTACAGATTAAAAAAAATATTATTGATATGTATAAGAAAGATCTTGTAAAAGCTATATCGGCGAAAACAGGTTCGACGATAAAAGATGTTGATACATTTTTAAATACATTTATAGAAGTGGTTACAGAGGAATTAAAAAATTCTGGAACCGTTGTTATGACAGGTTTTGGTTCATTTAAGACAATTAGAACAAAGGAGAGATCTGGAAGGAATCCGCAAACTGGTAAGGAAATAACAATTGCCTCGCATAATAAGGTAAAATTCATGCCAGGAAAGGAATTAAAAGATTCACTAAATTAATTGAATTAACATATAGTACATTTTGTATATAGGTTTTAATAAATACCACTGGCATTGCTGGTGGATTTTTTATTTTTTCTGTTGATTTACTAAACAATATTATTATTATACAACGCTGAAGCTTTGTATTTTTTTGATTGAATAAAGTATATGATTAAAGACTATTTTAGGAATGGATTCGGCAAATTATTATTGCTCATGATAACTATATCTTTTATATTATCAAGTATAGGTGGTGTATTGTTTTTTTCTAACAAGTACAACATCATAGTTGTTAATGGAAATAAAATTAATTACAAAAAATTCATAAAACTGTTAACAAAGGAAAGAGAATTCGCTTATTCAAACGGAGAAGCTGATATAGACTATTTAACATCAAGAGAATTTACAGCTAAAAGTGTTGAAAAATTTGTAAACTCAGAATTATTAAAAAGTTTTGCAGATGACAACAACTTCCAGTTAAAAAAGGAATTTATAGTAAGTGAAATAGTTAAAAATAAAAATTTCACAAAAAATGGAGAGTTTAATCCAAACAAGTACATAGAATTTTTAAAAAGTGCGAATATTTCCGAAGAAGACTATGTAAAATTAATGTCAGATTTTTATTCAAACATGTTTTTATTAAACTTATTCGTCATAGACGAAAACTTTGATAACAATGTACTTGATATGATAGCAGAAAGGAATAATACACATAAAATAGCAAACCTGTATGAGGTAAGTAAAAATAGTATAAAAATTAAGGAAGTTGATGTAAATGATGATGAATTAAAAAAATATTATAATGAAAATATAAAAAGATTTACGCATAGTGAAGAGAGAAAAGTTGATTATATAAAGATAGATCTTACAAAAACAGATAGAAAAATATCGGATGAGGAAATAGACAAATATTACAATTCAAATATAGACAAATACAAAATTCCGGAAACATATGACATATACTATTTAGAAACAACAAAAAAAGATGACCTTAACAAAATTATTAAGAGTAAAAATACAAGAGAGTTATTAGCAAACATAAAAAAAATTTTTAACAAAGACGAAGATGAGATAACAATAAAAGAGTTACCAATCGATATATTGAACTACGTTTTTGGAAAAGAGAATGTTGAGAACATAAAAATAAATACTTTTTCTAAAATCGTAGAAAAAAATGGTATCTACATGGTTTTTTATATAAAGAACAAAAATAAAGAAAGAACCATGGATCTAAGTGAAGTAAGGAATATTATTATAGAAGAGTTACAAAGAGACACAAGTGATGAGTTTGTAAAAAGTAATTACAAAAAGATACAAGATATAATAAACAATAAAAAAGATATATTAAAAATTTCAAAATCATTAAATTTAAATATTGACAGTATTGGTTACATCAAGCTTGATAGTAATATTGGTGAACTAAAAAACGATAAGCATAAAATATTTTCCGCAAAAATTGATGATATAAATCAGTCATTTAAAGGCAATTATTTGTATTTATATGTTGTAAGTGATATAAAAAAATCTTACTTGGATAAGTTTGATGATATAAAAAGTGAATTAATTAACGAAGTAAAGAAAGACAAGGAAGATAGGCTGTATCTGGAGCAAGTTCTTATCGAAAACAAACATAAATATAAAGTAAAGAAAGAAATAGTTATCAAAAAAAATGACAATAAATACAGTAAATTATTCATAAATGAGCTATATAAATTAAAAAATGGAAAAACCACAAAAGTATACATAGATAATGAAAAATTGTACTTCGCTGATGCAGTAAGTGACAAAAGTATTGACAAAAACGATAGTAATTTTATTAGTCAAGATGCAGTTAAAAATACATTTAATACACAAATAAACGATAGTGTTAACTATTATTATTTAAAATATTTGAGAGAAAAGTATAAAATTTATATAAACCAAAATTTATTAAATTATTTATAAGTAAGTTGGGTGTAAAATGAGAAAATACAAGAATGTTTGTATAATAGGCTATAAATGTACTGGAAAGAGCTACGTTGCAAATTTACTTGGAGACAAACTTGGTTGGAAGGTTTGCCATATAAACAAAATCATACAAAGAGAGGAGGATAAGCCATTAAAAACTCTCACAAAAAATGGAACTGATTGGACATATTTTAGGAAGAAGGAGTACGACAAATTAAAAACACTTTTACAGACTGAAAATGTTATAATTGATTGCAATGAAGGTGTCCCAGTAAATGAAGTTAATATGAATGATGAGTTTAAATTATTAAACAACTCAAAAAATACCCTTAAGGTTTGGGTTAGGTCTAACAAAATAGTTATGGCAAATAAGTTTAGAAAAAAGTTTGAAAAAATCAAAAAGACAAAAAAAATATCAAAAGAAGAATTGTATAAATATTTAAAAGTTGAGTATGCAACAATGGATAAATATGATGATATTTATGAAAATGTTGCAGATGTAGTTGTCAAATTTAGTGAATTCACAGACGTAACAAAAGTAATAAATATGTTGAATACACAAGTGATAAAAATATAGACTTTTGTTATTTTTCTTCTTGCATATTTTTATGCAATCTTTAAGCTATTTGGTGAAATATATTAATTTGTTAGAAAAGATTATTAAAAATAGATCAGTATATAGTATGAATAGTTTATTATTAGATGGCAAGAAAGGATTAATTCTTGGCTTGTCTAACGATATGAGCATAGCATGGGGTATAACACAACAGTGTGCTTTAAACGGTGCTGAATTGTGCATAATGTATCAGAACGAAGCTATGAAAAAAAGAGCATTGCCTTTAGCTGAAAAAGTTGGATGCGATTTTACTGTACAATGCGATTTTACAGTTGATGGTGATGTTGAAAATTTAGTTAAGGAAATCAGTGAGAAGTGGGGAAAACTGGATTTTATAGTCCATTCAATTGCATTTGCTCCAAAAGAAGATTTGAGGGGTGACTATAATAAAATAAGTGGAAATGGTTTTGCGACAGCAATGAATATTAGTGTTTATTCATTTATCAATTTTAGCTCGCAATTAGCTCCATTAATGAAAGACGGTGGTTCAATTATGGCAATGACTTATTACGGTGGAGAAAAAGTCATAAAAAATTATAAATTGATGGGAACATGCAAAGCTGCTCTAGACTCTAGCGTTAGAGAATTAGCCAGCGACTTCGGATCAAAAAATATAAGAGTTAATGCAATTTCAGCTGGTCCTATTAAGACATTGGCATCATCTGGAATTTCAGAATTTAGTGATTTATTGAAAACATTTGAATCAAGGGCTCCATTAGGAAGAACATGTACAACGGAAGAAGTGGGTAAAGCTGCAGTATTTTTATTGAGTGACATGTCAACAGCTATTACAGGTGAAATATTACATGTTGATTGTGGATATAACAAAATAGGTTGATTAATTTAATACCGGAATTAAATAACCAAAAATAAAGGTGATGAATTTCATCATCACCATGGTTACATATTAAAGAAATATATAATAATATCAGTATTTAGTTATATATCAAAATTTAAAAAAACTTTTGAACTTTATTCTGATTTCAAAAGACTCCAAAAGATTAAATAACTAAATTGTTAGATTCTACATAATATTTAATCACCTTCAAAAGGAATAATTCAGTTCATTTACCATTAAACGATTTTAGTTAATAATAAGTATTTATTATTATTCTAAATCAACAAGAACTGAGCTATAGTCACAGAAGTCTATATGTCTTTCTGCACTTGTGTTTTTTGCTCAATCAATATGTTTTTATATTATTCACAAGAAGTTATCTAAATTTTTATGATAAACATTGTATAAATTAAAAATAAGAAACATCAACATAATTATAATTTTACTAAATCTTTAGCTTACATTATGTTATTAAATCTTATCAAGTTTAATATTAACGCAATCCAAAATTTGTCTATGATGTTCTGAACAAGTTGGTTTATACATCTCATCTCCCCCAATTTCTATTTGTTTTGTCTTATCTCCGGCTATTTTTGAACTATAACTTGCCTTGTTTCCACACCCTTTTACGGAACAATTTGCACGCAACATTACTATTTCATCAGAAATTTCTTTTACATATTTAATAGTTTCAAATTCTCTTCCAATAAAATCCATATCTAATCCAGCAAAAACAATCTGCGTTTTTATTTTTATCTTCCTTGCAATTAAAATAAAATTTTTGATTGATTCTAACTTAAAAAACTGTGTTTCATCAAAAATAAAAGCATTATGTTTTTTTAATAATTCTTCTGTTTCTTCATCACTAAAATCAATATCTAGTTCTTTAGCTTCAATAACCAATTTTGTACCCCTTGAAACTATTTTATTTTTCGTAGAAACACCATTTATTAACCTATGGTCAGACTTTGGTTTTAGACAAATAAAATTGATTTTATTATTTTTAAACGTTTCAGCAATTCCTATTATTTTCGCACTTTTTCCTGCAAACATAGGACCGCAAATCGTTTTAATTGAAAGCAAACCTTTCTCTGGTTTGCCATCAGCTATTGTAAATTTTTCCATTTATATTCCTGTGTAACATTACTAGCATTCATTATTTTTAAATAACATTCTTTCTAAATGCTCACCTTGTTTACCAATGTTGAAACTGTCTATTGGCCTATGATAACCCATCACCCTAGTCCATACTTGTGTTTTCTTATGACAGTGCGGACACTCATTCTGTTGACCATTTAGATAACCGTGTACATCACATATTGAAAATACTGGAGTTATCGTTATATAAGGTAATTTATAATTTGTTAAAACTTTCTTAACTAATTTTTTCGCAGATTCACCATTTGGTAATCTTTCACTCATATACAAATGTAATACAGTTCCACCAGTATATTTACATTGCAAGTCATTTTGTAAATCTAATGCTTCAAACGGATCATCTGTTAAATTTGCAGGAACTTGTGAACTATTTGTATAATATATATGTTCATTAAAACCAGCTTGTATAATATCAGGATATAATTTTTTATCTGTTCTAGCAAATCTATAGCAACATCCCTCGGCCGGTGTTGCTTCAAGATTATATAAATTTCCAGTTTCTTCTTGGAACTGTTTTAATCTTGTTCTAATATGTTCTAGAACCTCTGTTGCAAACCTTATACCTGTTTCTGTAGTAATATCATTTTGATCATGCGTAAAATTTCTTATCATTTCATTTATACCATTAACACCAATCGTACTAAAATGGTTTTTAAAACCAACAGTTAAATATCTTTTTGTATAAGGATAAAGCCCTCTTTCATACATTTCTTTTACAAATGCCCTTTTTTTCTCTAATGTTGATTTCGCAAGATCCATCAAATTATCCAATCTATAAAATAGTGCTTCTTTATTATCTTTACATAGATAGCC
>CAKVBE010000047.1 GCA_934725005.1 uncultured Rickettsiales bacterium
ATACCTAATTGTGGTATTTTATAATTGAATCCATTGCTGTAAGAAAAACCAAAACCACATTGTCCAACCGAAGCATTGTTTTGTATTACACAGTTTTGTCCAATTTCAGCGTATGATATACAAGCATTTGAACCAATAAATGTATTTTTATCAATGATACAATTATTTAGTACGGCATTTGCGCATATTTTACATCCATCACCTATTTTTACATTGTCTCCGATATAAACTCCGTCTTGGATTTCTACACATTCACCAATTATAGCATCTTTACTTATGTTTGCTTTTTTTGATATGTTTGGATTTACGACAAATTGTGGTACTTTGAACAAAACATTTAATATTTTTGTGTATATATAATGTGGATTTTTGACTACTATTGCCAATGTTGTTTTTGGTAATAAATGTTTGTATTCATCTCTTATTATACATATACCGGCTTTAGTATTTATTAGGTCATCTCTATATTTTGTATTAATAAAGAATGATATCTCATCACTCTTAGCATCTTTTAATGACTTTACATCGAAAAATCTTCTTTTTGATTCATCTTTAGTAAAATTTTGTACATAACTCTCTGGGAGTTCAGCTATATTAATAATTTCTGGTAACAACAAGCCGTCCCTAATCTTTAAAAAGTATTGATTGTATGGCTTTGTTACTCCTAACTCGCTTTTCTGAATTAAGATCTTTTGCATTTCTTAAAAGCTTTATTGATAATATTTTTAATTAAATTAAAGCAATACTTTCTTATTTTATTTAAAAATGAGAAACCACCACCTATTTTATCTACAATCTTTTTTTCCATAGATTCGTTGTTTTCATTATTGAATTTACACCTATCGATTATTCTAGTTCTCGTTAGAATATCATGTAAGAAAAACCTATTTGAAAAGAAGTATATATTAAACCAAAATAGTATGTAGATAAACACTACTAAAAATAACGAATCAATGGTACAATATTTTATTAATGTTGTAAATATTCCAACTACTCCAGAACTATCTACGGTATACCTATAAAAATTTAACATGTTGAACGGTATTAAAAATGATATTAAAAAAATCAGAGCAGATGGTAAAAATTCCAAGACTGAACGAAAAATGCATTGTACTAAACTTATATTTTTATCGGTGTCTGAATCAGTGTTTTTTATAACCTTAATCCCAAATAGTTTTTGACCCAATGTAATTTTGAAAAATAAATAACTTAAAAACCTATATAAAAATGTCACTGTAAGTAAAACTAATAGAATTAAAAAAATTTCTTTATATACAGGATCTGAAGTGATATATCTAACATGTATACTCTTAAAATCTTCCACTCTTAGATTTGGAAATAAGTTAGAAAAACTGTTAAAAAAATCTGTGAATATTTTATTACTCCTGTTGAAGAACATTAATTGGAGAGCAAACAATTTTATGAAACCAACAATTATTGTATCTACAAAATAAGCTAAGAATCTTTTTGGAAACGATGCATTAGTGTTATAATCTACTCTACTAAAAATTTTCATTGCAAATCAATCAATAAATTTCAGATATTTATAAATTTACATTTTGCTATTAAAATGTCAATGAATGATTTTTATGTATTAATTTAACCAATTCAATTTATTTTTATGCTTATATCCAATGGACAGTCACTAATATTTAATGATCTGTATGTATCTAATTTCTTGTTATTTGTTTACTATATGCTCAGAGGGTTGTGCATTCTTTATAATTTTATTTAAAATAAGTTTTAGATAATCCAATACTAAACAATATATTGACATATCCAACTATATATACCGATTTGCTTATTGTATAAAAGAGAATTGTGACGGGGTTAACTCACTGGTGGGGAGAGAAGGATTCGAACCTTCGAACTCATACGAGGGCAGATTTACAGTCTGCTGCCATTGACCGCTCGGCCACCTCCCCAACCACTGAGAATGGTAAAATATAATTAATAAAAAATCAATAGTTTTTTAAAATTATTATTAACCATGTTATTGCAGTGTATATAAAAGCAATTAAAACAAGTAGACTACCTATGTCCTTGGCTTTTTTTGATAATATGTGATAGTCCTCAGAAATTCTGTCTATAACCACTTCTATAGCAGTGTTTATTAGCTCCATTAGAATTATTAAAAATAATGAAGATATTAATAGTAATTTTTCAATATATGTTATTTTTAGTAATAGTGAAATTATGAATAGAGCTATGCATAAGAATGTTTCTTGCCTTAAAGCTTCTTCTGATTTAAAAGCTGATTTAAATCCATTGAATGAATATGTAAAAGCTTTCAGTATTCTCTTTAGTCCTTTATCTGTTGATTTCATCTTTATTCCTTTTATTTATATAGTCAATTATTATATTAATATCATCTTTTTCTAACTCAACATTATTATTTTTATTATCATTAGTAAATGGATCGATCTTTATCAACATGGAGGTTAACTTATTTAATACAGATACTATATTCTCTTTGTGACCAATCACAAAGTTCAATAAATCGTTATTTTTATCTGATAATTTTATACTATTATCAATACTTAATACACTTTTTTCCAATAAGTTTATTATAATTCCGATAATTTTCTTAATTTTCTTAAATTCTGTGCTTTTCATATATGTGTATCATTTTTTAACTAAATTTGATATTGTATGCGTTTTTTAGGTAGCCAAGAAAAATATTTTTTTGTATTGAAAAGTTTTTTTTATAAGTTATAATAAGGCAAAGTATTATTTTTATAAACAATATTATAAATTAACTTGGCAAACGAATTAAGGATTAATGCTGAAATAAAAGCAAGACTCGTTAGATTAATAGATCAAAACGGAGAAATGGTAGGTGAAACCTCGATAGGCGAAGCTTTGGAGATGGCAAGTGAGGCTGGATTAGATTTAATAGAAATTTCCCCAAACAACGTTCCACCAGTTTGTAAGATAGGTGATTATGGAAAAATAAGGTATCAGAATCAAAAAAGATTGAGTGATAACAAAAAGAAACAGAAAACTGTTGAATTGAAAGAAATAAAAATGTCTGGTAACATAGGGCCTGGCGATTATGATACAAAAATGAAACAAGCTAGAAAGTTTTTAATGGACGGTAATAAGGTTAAATTTAATTTCAGATTTAAAGGAAGGGAAATTGTTTATTCTTCTTTGACAAAAGACCTAACTGATAAGATGATAGAGGACCTAAGTGATATATCAAAAGTTGATATTAAACCAAAATTAGAAGATAAAAAACTATTTTTTATGTTGTCTTCAACTGTTAAAAAGAAAAATTTATAAGAGTTTTTAGTGGTAATAAATACCACTAAATAATTTAACGCGATTTAATAATACTACACGATATATTTGGTATCTTTTTTAAATTTTCACTAAGTTCAATTTTTACGTAACTCTTTGGAGCTTTTCTCTCTTTTGTAATTTTTATAAGATTTGGATTGTCTTTAAGTATGCCTTCATTAATTATTAATGTGTTGAATTTTTTTACCGCAATTTCTTTAATTTTTCTTTGAAAAAATGACAATATTATATTTTTGCTTAGACTTTTTTTATCGAATAATATCCTTTTTATGTAAAAATTTAATAAAAATTTTTTGTCTTCACAATCGATGTTTTTATTTTTCAAAAAATGTATAATATTTTTTTTATCAAGAAATTCTTTTTTAAATGATTTTATTTTTGATAATTTATATAAGTTTTTCTTGTTATTTATTAAAATTTTACATTTTCTATCATCGGAAAATTTATTATGTTTTATTTTATCTGTAATTGTCTTGTTAAAAATTTTTGCGTTATCTCTTATTAAAAATTTACCGCTTTTTTTATTATTCAGTCCATCATTAAATACGGAATCAACAATATTTGAAACTATATTTTTTAGATATGATTTACTTTTTCTTTTGAAAAATCTGATAAAATTCTTTTTTTGATTTGAATTTTTCATAGATTTAACAGATTGTTCAACAAGTGACATTTCTAGTGTATCGGTTAATTTGTAATTACCAAAGTCAACATCTTTAATATTTTCTTTTATAGATTTTACCAAATAATTAAAGCTGCTAAAACTTCCATTTATTGATACATACTCGAAATAATTGATCATAGTTTGACTATAGTTTGCAATGTTTATATTGCTTTTTTCGTCAAAATAATTTATATCATTTACATTTTTACAAAAATATTTTGAAAATTTATTCAGATCAGAATCATTTAATTTTGAAATATAATCATGATTTATTTTATCTATTATTTTAATGGCATTTTTATTGGCATTTTGTCTTGATATTATTGCATATAATCTTGCTACATCTTTTATAGAGATTTTTGTAAAATCAAAATTTTCTAAAATATCTGTTGCAAAATCTTTATTCGAATTTTTTGACTTGTAGTTCAATAAACCATCTACTATTTTTGATTGAAATGATATATTATCTACGTATGATAATAAAAAGTTGGCAAATTCTATAATGTCAGAATTATTATATTTTTCTCTTATATCTTCTATAAATTCTGGCAATATATTTGATATAAAAAATTTAATACTTGAAATATGTCCGATATTTTTTTCATTGTTTACAAAATACTTATAGTTTATAAATATATCCTTTAAAAATACCATTGACTCGTCAACATTAAAGTTTTTGTCTTTTTTAAGAAGTCCTATGATTAATCTTAAACTACTTACTAAATCTGATACATTGTTTGTATCTATGTAGTTTTTAATCGTATTATTTATAAAATAATTTTTTGCATCACCAGGTAAATTTGGATTATCTAAAATTAAATCGTCATAACTGATCTCGTGACCATTTTTGTTCAATTCAAAGTTACCTTTTACGCTAGATACAGCAAAAGCGTCAGTATCACTACCAACTTTGAGACATGACATAACACCGTCTCCGCTCATTGAAATTTTCATATTAACCTATTGTTGTTGTTAAAAATAAATACTTATATCAGTGAGAAATATAAGTAACTTTTTAATAGTCAATAAGAATTGAAGATAAATATTTTAATTATTTGTGTACGTTGCTTTACAACTTGTGGTTTGAATTAATAGATTAAGTTTGTGAATTTTGCCAAAAGTGTACATTATAATAAACTCAAAAAGCTTTTTAGAATAATCTTTTCACCACAAGATTTAAAAATTACAGTAGCCTTATTTCCATCTTCTTTAATAATTATACCTTCACCAAAAGTTTTATGGTTACATTTTTTTACAACATTTTTCATTTGTAATGGTGTAGTGTTGATTTTTCTTTCTGGTAATTTTTCGACATTTATTGATCTTGGTTCATCATAATTAACATATTTTTTACTTCTTTTATTGTTTTCAAAATCACCAAAAGTTAAATCTTCAACTTCTAGATTCTTTTGATTCATTTCATCGATGAATCTAGACTTATTAACTTCACACATGTCACCGTATTCAAATTTTAATTTTGAATAACTTATGAACAAATACTTTTTTGCCCTAGTTATAGCAACATATGCCAATCTTCTTTCTTCTTCTAAACCACTATCTTCATCTAAAGATTTTGAGCTTGGAAATACACTCTCGATCCAATTTGGTAAAAATACACAATCAAATTCAAGTCCTTTTGCTGAATGCATTGTCATAATGTTTACGGAATCTTTTATGTCATCATCCTTCGTATTTACAAGATTTACATATTCTAAAAATTCAGCTATGGATTTAAAGTCATTTAAAATATTTATAAATTCATCAATGTTTTCGATTCTATTTTTACTTTCTACATCATCATCTTTTTTCAACGAATCTATATAACCAGATTCATTGAGTATAGCTTCCATTAATCTACTAACTGGTAGATCTTTTGATTTATCTTCCCAACCTTCTAATAGTGTTAAAAATATATCCAATTCTTTTTTTATTGTGCCTTTTATAATACCTTCTTCAAATAAAGCTCTAGAAGCTTGGACAACATCAAGTTTATTTTCTACCGAATAATCGTTGATCTTTTTGATTGTTGTAAAGCCCACGCCTCTTTTGTGACTGCTTAAGACTCTTTCAAATGCAAGAATATCAAATTTATTGTTAATTAATCTTAAATAAGCTATAGAATCTTTTATTTCTTTTCTGTCATAGAATTTTAGCGCTCCAATTATTTTATAAGGTATAACAAACCTCATGAATGTATCTTCAAAAATTCTAGTCTGATAACCAGCTCTCACCAAAATTCCAATGTTATTATATGATTTTATCAATTTATCTTTTAGAAGTTTTTGTATTTTCGTTGCAATCCAAAAACTTTCCTGTTTTCCATCGTTGGCTTTTACCAATGTAACTTTGTCATTAAAACTTTTATTATCTGTAAATAATGTTTTTCCATGTCTATTTTTGTTGTGTGAAATTAGTCCTGATGCAAGTGATAAAATATTTTGTGTAGAACGATAATTTCTTTCTAATTTTAATATCTTTGCTTTTTTGTATTCATTACTGAAAGTCAATATATTTTCAATCTGCGCACCTCTCCAACCATAAATCGATTGGTCATCGTCACCAACACAAGTAATTTTTACATCATCATTTTTTTCAACACCAGAGATTAATTTTAACCATAAATGTTGTATTGCATTTGTATCTTGGTATTCATCAACTAAAATGTATTTGAACTTATTGTTATAATAATCTCTTATATCACTATTTTCTTGAAAAAGTCTAACATTGTGTAAAAGCAAGTCTCCAAAATCACATAGTTTAAGCGTGTTCAATCTTGATTGATATAGTTCATAAACTTCTGTTATTTTTGGGAGAATGAAGTCATTGTTAACTTTTCCAAAATTTTCTTTGAATTTGCTTATTTTTTCAGCGTATGAAACTGGTTTATACTCTTTTATATCGATATCTAAATCCTGCAAAATTTGTTTTATTAAAGTTGTTTGCTCTCCTTGATCTATTATTGTAAAATTTTTATCTACTCCTGCCAATTCAGCATGTTGTCTAAGTATTCTAACCGCAATTGAATGAAACGTATTGATCCACATCGAGCTTATATCAAAATTTAGCATTTTTACCACTCTTTCTTTCATTTCGTTCGCTGCTTTATTTGTAAATGTTACAGCAAGAA
>CAKVBE010000048.1 GCA_934725005.1 uncultured Rickettsiales bacterium
TAAAACTATTATTACGTTTTAAAATAAAAGGATCCTCACTAGCACTATTGATTCCGGCAACTATACCCTGCCCTGCTGCTTCTTCATAACCAGTTGTACCATTTATTTGACCAGCTAAATACAAATTTTTTATTTTTTTTGTTTCTAATGTTGGCCTCAACTCCAAAGGATTTACGTAATCATACTCAATAGCGTATGCATATCTTAATATATTACAATTTTCTAAACCTTTAATTGTTCTTATAAATTCTTCCTGTAAATACTCTGGCAACGAAGTCGAAATCCCATTAGGATAAACTATATTTGAATCAATACCTTCAGATTCTAAAAATATCTGATGTCTTTCTTTATCTTTAAACCTAACTAATTTATCTTCTATAGATGGGCAATAACGAGGTCCTCTTCCAACTATATTACCACTATATAAAGCAGTTTCATTTAAATTATCTAAAATAATCTTATGAGTGTTTGCATTTGTATATGTTATATAACAATTTATTTGAGGAACATTTATCTTCTCATTCATATAAGAAAATGGAGTTGGTACTTCATCACTTTTTTGCAGCTCTAATTCAGAATAATCTATTGAATCTTTTGCAATTCTAGCCGGCGTACCAGTTTTTAATCTACCAATACTAAAATTTTTCCTAAAAAATTCAGCTAACTTCTTCGATGGCTTTTCATCTATTCTTCCGGCATCATAGTGTCTGTGTCCAACGTGTATAACACCATTCAAAAATGTACCAGTTGTTATAATTACTTTATCAGAAAAAATCTTTTTATCATCATTAATAATAACACCCTTAACAATATTATTATCAACAATAATATCAGTGACTTCAGCCTCAATAATATTAATATTTTTATAATCTCTCAGAAGTCTATTCATGGATTGTTTATATAACTTTCTATCAATTTGGCATCTTGGAGAATAAACAGCTGGTCCTTTACTCAGATTTAATATTTTGAAATGTGTACCAGACATATCTGCGCATTTTCCCATAAGTCCATCAAGCGCATCAATCTCTCTTACTATTGTGCCCTTAGCAACACCACCTATAGATGGATTACACGACAACTCACCTATATTCTCAAGACTAAACGTTAGCAAGGCAACTTTTTTATTCATTCTTGCGGCAGCGGCTGCTGCTTCACAGCCGGCATTGCCACCACCAACAACAATAACATTGTACATTTTTGTATATCTATTTATTTTTATTGAATAGATTTTTGAATCTTTCTTTTATATTGTTTATATCAAAAGTTTTGTTTTCTTCAGATTTTTTATTCTTCTCTTCTTCGGCTTTAAGTTTTTCCATTTCAAGCTTTAAATTATATTTTTTAAGTTGTTCACGCTTTATAAGGTATAGATAATCATAACTAGTTTGTGCTACATCATAATGTATATAATTGAAGTTTTTATTCATATAAGTATTTCTGTTAAAATATGAATATTTATCAACATTTGGTCTATCAACAGATACTTGCTTTACATACTCACCATGATTATCTTCTAGATAAGAAACTTCTATATTTTTAGTAGCCTCATCGATCATTTCTTTCTTTCTGTATTGCTCTAAAAACTTAGCGTTTAATTCATTTCTTAGTTTGATACTATTTATATCATCATCTGGAGCATCTTTATAACCATAAAATATGTTATTTTCAGCAGCAATTTTTCTATGCTTGTCACGTTTCTTAGCTATGTCTTTCTCATGTTTCTTTAAAAACTTTTTATTGTATATATACACTGGGTCCTTGCTTCTAAAACCACAAGACGATATACAAAACAAAACTAATGCTAAACAGAAAAACTTAAAAAATTTATTTTTCTCTAAATGTAAATACATCATAATGTCCCATATTAATTATTCTATCTTTTTCAATTTCTGCTTCAGCTAAAGTATCAAAAGGTCCAATAACACCCCTATAATACATGGTACCATCCAAATTCACAGGATAAACTATACCATTGTTATTGGTATTATATTTTTTTAGGATCTTCTTACAATTTTTTTCATTTCTTACTGAGACTATTTGAACATAAAATTTACCACTTTTTAAACCAGCAGTTTTATTCAAAAACTTATTATTATTAGATATTTCCCTTTTATATTGTGCTTGGCTAATTTTTCTTGCATCTAAAACTGATTGAGCATCTATAACATCTGTGTTAATATTGTCAACACTATTACCATTTTCAATATCATCTTGCACAATGTTCTCCTCTCTAGGAACATCATTCTCGCTGTCATGCTTGAAAGACTCGTTTTTATTCAATTCATCTGTCTTTTCGTCTTCTTTACTCCAAAATTTCCACCAACTTTTCTTCTTCGAAACACCAACAACTTTTATATCATCCAGTTTACCATCACTGTCTATATCATTAGAAACTTCAACTTCTATATTGTCGGATTTTGAATCAACAATATCCTCTTGTTTATTATTAGGATTTTCATTTTTTTGTTCTAGAACAAAGTTCGAATCCACTTTTTCGTCGCTAACTTTAGAATCAAAATCATTCAAATTTACAATATCATCTTCATGAACATCAACCTCAACAGTTTTGCCACTATCATTTAAATCTTTTTCTTTTAATTTATTACCACTTGCATCTTCTTTAACTTTATCAGTGTTAACACTATCAACTGTCTTTTTAGTACTCATATCCTTGTCATTTACATTATTAACAACAATTTCATTTACATCAGCACTATTCCCACTTTGTTCAGAATTTGTACTCTGTTCTAAATCTTTAACATTCTTAGTTGATTTTGATGCCTTCTTATTACGTCCATCATCATGACCATTTATCGTATTTTTCCTCTTTTTTACAATAGGATCTGCGAAAAATGAATCCGGAATATAGTCGAAATCCTCTATGGTCTTTACTTTCGGTTTAGATTCTTCTATCACAGACTTCGTTAAATCGCTATTCTTTTTTACAACTTCTTCAACAATTATATTATTATCTAAAACGCTTTTGTTAGTATAAGCAGTACTATCTGAAACAATTTTAGTTTTTTCGTCTTCAACACTATTAACTTTAATATAAGCTGTATCATTTACACGTCTAGTATTGTTACGTTTTTGCTTTTCAATATATTTTTTATTAAACTCTGGAGTTTGTTTTTTAAATGTAGTTCTACTTCCGTCTTTACCGGTCAAAACCATATAATTACTACTACATGAAACTGTTATAAATAAAAGTAAAATTAATAAAATTCTAAACATCGTACCTAATAATTAACACTAAAATCATTGTTAATAATAAAACATATAGCAAAAAAATCAACAGATAAAAAATACTAAAACTATATTATAATATTAAGAATTTTCTTAAAAAATGGTATTGTTATCTTACTTTTTTCAGATTTAGAAGTAAATATAATGTTATTTATAAAATCATACATTTCTACATAATTATCAGGCGCGAATTTAAATATATATTTTGCAGTTTGTGTTTTCAGTATAACTTTTTTATCAGAAAATAATTTTAGAAATAACATATATTTAATTTCGCTATTAATTTTTCCAATTTTAATCTTGATAGCTGAATTGACTCTTGACTTCAAGTCTCCAATATCAAATCTAATCCTAGAAACATTATTGCAAGTTGTAACAAGAAGATTACTTTTTTTTAATTGTATTATGTTCAGCAAATGAAAAAATTTATTCTCATCTAACTTTGAAAAATCCAAATCATCAATAATGTAGTTTTCATAAAATTCAACACAATTCAGTAATTCGGAATTAAAATTTTCAAGTTTCATTTTACACAAAGAATTATAATCAATAAATTTTGCATTGACATTATTCTTCCATATATTAGCTAAATATGTTTTGCCAGACTTTTTCTCACCAATCAAAAATATTACTCCAACTATACCAATATCTCTTTGATTTAAAAAACAAAAAGCCTCTTTATTTCCAGAAAAAACCAAAAAATCATTAACACTATAATTTTCTCTTTCTTTTAAAAAATTAAATTCAAGTTGTTCGATCATTCTAAATCAATAAAATTAGCATTCTTAAAATTATCAAAATCATTAACATTTATACCAGTGATAAATGTTTGAACGTTTAAATTTTCAATTTCTGAAAACAGAATATCTCTAGTTTTGCTATCAAGATGACTCACTATATCATCCAATAAGAGTATCGGTATACCTTTGTTAATATTTTTAGAAAAAATGCATCTAACAAACATTAATGCAATTAATAATAATTTTTGTTCCCCGGTTGAGCATAAACTTGCTTTTATATTCTTATCTTTATGAATCAAGACAAGATCAGATTTGTGTATACCAAAACTAGTTTTTTTTAAATTTGTATCAATGCTTCTATTATTCAATAGCATATTTGAATAATAATCTTCTACATCAATAGATTTTTTTGAACGTAGCATATTTTCAACCATACCATAAATTTCAAGTGTACCAATTGGAAATGATAAATCGTAAGCATTAAATATATTATTCATTATATTTACTGTTTCATTCCTGATACTAGCGATCGACACACCTAAATCTACTATTTTTTTCTCCACAATATTTAACCAATTTTTATCTATATTTTCTCCAGACAATATCTTTAATCTCTCTTTTATGAAAAACTCATATTTTTTAACGGTATCGTAATGATCAGTAAATAATAGACTAGCTGTTTTGTCCAAAAATTTTCTTCTAACAGAACTTTGTTCAATAAAAAATTGATCCATTTGTGGAATTAAATAAGTAATCTTAAAAATATCCTTCAATTGTGAACTTTTTTTTATATTTTCATCATTAATTTTTACTACCTTTTTATAACTATCTACATCCCTTTTATACACAATAGAGGAACTATTATAACCAAAATTAAAAAATTTTATATAAAGCGAAAACAAAACATCTTGTTGAAGAAACGGATTTATGCAACCACTAGAATTCACTAAATCCATGACATCAGTCTTTCTAAAACTCTTTAATTCCTCAAAAAAATATATGGCCTCAAGAATGCTTGTTTTTCCAACTCCATTGTTGCCCAATATTACATTGGTGTTATTAGAAAATTCTATTTTTTTTGTTAAATAATTTCTGAAATTATTTACAACAACTTCAGAAATATATCTCTCAGACATTTTTTTAAATTCTTACAGGCATTAAAACAAATAAATTATTATTTTCTTCTGTACCCTGTACTATAATCGGTAAACTGCCGCCACCAAGTTTTAGATAAACCTCATCACTTTCAATCTGTGCCAATATGTCCAATAAATATCTTGAATTAAAACCGATTTCTATTATATCGCCACTATAATTTGCATTTATTTCATCATCAGCATAACCATTTTCAGCACTTTCAGCAATCAATTTAATACTATTATCAGAAATTACAAACTTAACACCACTGTGCTTATCAGAAACAACAGTTGATACTCTGTCAATGCTTGATATAAAGTCTTTTTTCTTAACAATCGCAATATTTGAATTTGAAGCAGGTATAACTCTCTCATAATCTGGATATTCAGCATCTATCAGTTTAGAAACTAATACGCATCCATCTGTTGATAATTTTATCTTAGTTTTTGAAAAAGATAATGTTATTATTTCATTACATGAATCTAAGATTTTTCTAATTTCAGTAAGAGTCTTTTTTGGTATAATATAACCACTAATTTTTGAATCTGTTTGAATTTTCTTAACAACTGCTAGTCTATGACCGTCTGTAGCTGAACCAACTATATAATTATTATCATCAGATGATTTTGAATGAATATACATACCATTTAAATAATACCTAGCTTCATCATTTGAGATAGCAAATTTTGTTTTGTCTATGATATCTATAAGATCGTCTTTATTAATTTCGCACTCTTCACACATATCAATATCTTCAACTGTAGGAAATGTGTCTGCATCAAGTGATAGTAATTTGAATTTGGTTCTTCCAGATGAAACTACAACACTTTTATCTTCTTTTTCTTCAACCAATATTTCGGAGCCATCGTTCATTTTTTTCACTATATCAAACAATGTTTGTGCTGGCACTGTAGTTATCCCATTTTGTTCAACATTTGTTTGCAATGTCTTTTTTATAGTGGTATCTAAATCGGTAGTAGTCAAAGTTAAAAAACCGTTATTGGCCTCTAATTTAACATTCTGTAAAATAGGTATATTTAAATTTTTCTTACTGGAAACACTAACTAAAATGGACAAACCACCTATAAAATCTTCTTTACTAATTATAAACTTCATAAAACAAACAAAATAAAAAGCATTTATAAAAATATATAATAAAAAATTAGTTAAATTTTAACAACAAATTTTAATAACAAAATAGTCTAATCTTCCTCTAAAAATGATTTCAACTTTTCAGCACGTTTAGGATGCATTAACTTTCTTAAAGCCTTAGCTTCAATCTGCCTAATTCTTTCTCTTGTAACAGAAAATATTTTGCCAACTTCTTCAAGAGTATGATCAGAATCAATTCCTATACCAAATCTCATTCTTAGGACTCTTTCTTCTCTTGGTGTTAATGTCGACAACATTTGTGAAGTTATTGCCTTCAAGTTACCATACATACTTGCTTTGATTGGAGAAACAGCATAACTGTCTTCCATAAAATCACCAAGCAAACTCTCATCTTCATCACTACCATTACCAACTGGTGCATCAAGACTTACAGGATCTCTTGAACTTCTTAACACTTTTGATACTTTCTCAATTGGCATTAACAATTTGTCAGCAATCTCTTTCACTGTTGGTGTTCTTCCTAACTGTTGCGTTAATTGCCTAGATACTCTTGAAATTTTGTTTATTGTTTCAACCATGTGAATAGGTATTCTGATAATCCTAGAC
>CAKVBE010000049.1 GCA_934725005.1 uncultured Rickettsiales bacterium
TAACAGAACTAATACTGATATTATGAATACTTTAGAAACGTTAGAAGGGATTGATTTCTGGAATCTTAACAATGGTATTACTCTCCTTACCTCAAGTGCAATTTTATATGACGATGTAATCGAAGCAGAAAACATACAAATAGTAAACGGATTGCAAACCACCAATACTATATTCAACTATTTTTCGAACGGTGGAACTGATGATGCAAAACGTTCTGTTTTACTTAAAATAGTTGTATCTACAGAACCTGAAATACGAAAAAAAATCATACAAGCAACTAATAACCAATCTGTAATTCCACTATATTCATTACATGCAACTGATAAAATTCAAAAAGATATTGAAGAAATTTTGTACAAAAATAATATATATTATGAACGCAAAGACAAATATTATCAAAATCTCGGTGTTCATATCGATGATATTGTAACTCCTTTATATCTTGCAGGAGGATATATAAGTTTAATTTTAAAATTACCCCATAGAGCAGTATTATTAAAGTCCAAATTTATGAATAATCCTGTTCAATACAACAAGGTTTTTAACGAACAAATTCCTTTATCTGTATGGATTAACATTGCAATAATATTAAAAAAAGTTGATAGCATAACACCTAACTATAAAGGCACAATTAAAACAAGTCAAGATAAGTATTTAAAATCTGTGCGACCTATCATATCTCTTATAGTAACCGCTAATGTAATTGGAAAATTAGGTTTTGGAACAAATGATATCATTAGGCTGAATCCTCAACTCATAACAAACGAACTTATTGAAGATGTAACTCAAAACACTATAAAAATCTTTAATGACAACAATCTAAAGTCTATTAGAAACTTGTCAAGCAAACAACAAACAAATTTAATCATCAAGAAGTTAGCAACATATTATCAACTTCCTGATTTTATTGCCATCGAAAAGAGAAAAGATTTCATATACGATGATTATCAAATTGATGAAGAATTTATAGAAACAGTAAAAGAAATGTTACCTGCTCAACCATGGCCAGTAGGAATACATAAAACTATTGCTTCACAACTTGGTTGCACAAATTCGAAAGTATCACGCACCATTGAAACGCTTATAGACACTGGATTTTTCAAAAAGCAGATAAATGGACAAATAGTTGATAATAAATAAGTGTTCACTTAATCCATCCAAATGATTTTCAAAATTATTGTCATTTGATTGTCACCAGGCAAAAAACGAGCCAAGAAATGCCGTAAATTCAGCATTTCTTGGCTCATGTACATTATTCAAACTCAATAATGTCATTCCTTTCCCTACTATATATAGCGTTTTCTATTATAATTCGAATACCATATTTAGCAGTATTATAACTATTATTTTCTTTTACCGGACTTTTTGCGGTCAAATTGCGGTCATTCGCAAAAACGAAAGGTATCTTAGATACACTCATATCCAAATTGTACCTACTCTATTTTTTCACACCATTCTTCATAATCAAAGGTGTCATTTTCTCCATGAGTGCATCCGCAATACGTCTACTCTTATCATCAAGAATTTTCTTCTTTTGTTCACGCGCCCACTCCACAGCTTTAAGCTGGTCTTCCGGTCGTTCACTTAATATTACATGTTCTTCCTTCATACTATGCACCTCCTATCGATTTTCATAGTTTATACCTATATTATAACAGTTTTTCAAAAAATAATCTGCTGCTTCCTGTAAGTCTTTAATATTTTTTGCTTTATTATTTAAGTCTATTGCTTCATTTAGCAAAACCACAGATTTTTCAAAATCATATTTACTATTCTTAACCAAATATGATACACTACCAAGATTTGTGACAACAACCATCAGTTTAACAGTCTCATACTTTAGCAAAAACTGTATATCTGATAACGAGAAAGCTGACAGTGATGGGTGATTGTGTAACACCAGAACAACGCAATCTCTGGAAGCACGTATCAAATGATAAGATGTAGAATCACTCAAAGGATCAACATCATGCTCTGCTCCCAATGCAATTCCAAGATAGCGTTCTCCTTTTTCTATCAACTGAACACTTTCAAGACTGTATGTTACCGCTACTTCGTTAGAATCATTTTCATCTTTGGAAATCTGTAAGACTTGTCTTGCCAATTCCCGTAGATTATCATATTCTGTTTCTGGAATTTCTTTATATTGGACACGTGGCACTTTGTTAATTGCCTCGTTTGTGATCATAATCTTATGATCACGCTTTTTTGCCATTTCGAGATCATTCAAATTGTTACTCATTTTCAATCTTCTTTTCACTTTATTCATCATATTTTTCTTGCAATATATTTGATTCCTTTTTATCATTCAAATACAAAATTAAGTCTTGAAGAAGAATCATATCACATACATATTCATTGGTATTGGCATCATGCAAATGATGAGTTACCCCATGGTATCGCCTTAATCCCTCATTACCTGTAATAAGTAACGATTCAATTATATAATTATCTTTATATCGTTCTCCCGCTTCCCATGCAACTACAAGATTAATATCATTTGTATTTTTGACCCCCGATTCAATATCCTCAATCAAACCATTTAAAGAATATTTATACTCTAAAACCTGCGGATCAGATAGAAAAATTTCATCATCTTCTAAAATATCATCAAATGCATCCTCACTAATACCTAATGGATTATTTTTCTCATCATATATTTGCAATTCTTTTGGTTTTTTTATTTCAATCCTAAAAAGACTATCATAAGTACTTCTTTCATTTGTAGACATTATTTTTATTCCTCTAATAACACCACCTGCAATCAACTGATTGAACAAAGCTATTACGTCTTGCTCTCTTGTTGGATATGATGTTATTGACACTTTTTGCATAGGATTAAAAAAATTTGGATTATCAATTGTAAGTGGAAATTTCTGCTCATGCTCGGTCATAGATTTCTTCCATTCTGCCAAATTTTTTTCTCTTCTCAGGTCTGGAGACGCACCTGAATTAGCCTTAAAGCAAGATCTAACCTTCATTAATGGTCCATCCATGAGACGTCTAGCAATATCTTTTCCCAAGTCAGTAATTTCTTTTTTAAAGCCTTTTCTCCCTAAATCCGCAGAACAATTTTCAAAATGAATTAAAATATTAGCCTGCTTTTGTCGGCCAATATTTTTTGTTAAAGGAATTTGAATCAATTCTCCTTGAGGCATATTGTTTGCAGCTAATTGAATACCACCATAAAGTACATGATTTCCTTTTCTAATCCCCACCGAATTGTCAATTTTATCCCACACTGACAAAGAAAATACATACGAAAAAATAAGTGTTATATTGTATTTCTTAATGTCTGCTTCTTGTATTGGATCAAACTTTATTTCCGATAGTAATTTCTGGCAATTCCAACAATCATAAACAGCTTCAAGATTTGAAAATTTTGCCGGCATTTTATAATTGGGTCCTGATTTCTTATATAATTCATCCATCTTGACTTTTATCTCGTCAACACGCTTTACTTTATCTAAAAATTCCTTAACAGAAAGATATTGTGAATTATTTATCGTAGCTATTGTTCGAATACCCGTTTTATTCAAAACTTCAACTATTACTTTAACATCTCCAGATATATTAATTTGCCCTAAACCAGTTTGCACCCTTAATACCTTAAGCCATGCATCCGCTGTACTTAATCCCATCCATGATAAATCTTTCGGATAGCTTTCCGAATCACATTTTATCGTCATAGATGTTCCTCGATCTATTTGTTTAAAGAAAAAATCTTCAACCTCATTTGTATCCGGAATAACTTGTGGATTAGACGAAGGTGCTGGATCGTCTAGCCAATGTCTTGCATCTTTCATTACACCTATTGCAGAAAAATCCGGGGTTTTGGTAGCAATTTGGATATAATTAAAACCATATGCAAGATACGTAGTTCCCACTCCTTTATGCCCTCTAGTAGTTCCTCCTGGCTTAAATGAAAAGTTGGGTGCTAAAAATTTCAGATATTCTGCCTCTTTAAAACCTATGCCATTATCTGTAACAGATATTTTATTATTTTTTATGTCTATTAAAACATGTATTTTGGCTTCAAACCCATCATTTAGCTCACGTCTTTTATCTACAGCATCTAATGCATTTTGTATTAATTCGCAAAATGGATCGTACCATCCAACGTAAGAATTTAATATATTGCTAATTTCTCTCTTCACAGATCTAATCACTACTTCTTCATTTCCATTATATTTAGACCAAAGCGGATCAAATGCCTTGATATCATTTTGCATCTTCTTCCTCCTACATTATTCCTTTTTTCTTCACTAATGATACTAAAATTCACATATCTTTTTCAGTTTAAGCACGAATTTTTCATTAATTTTATGACATTTCATTAATCAAATCAAACAAATTGTAATTCTTATTTAAATTGTAACACATTGGCACATCTTCCTCAATCGCAAAATACACCTATCTCCGGGTTAAAAAATGAAATTTACACTAATGACAGTAGACAGAAAAACATGTTTTTATTGTATAACGTATTCTTCTTGCTCGACTGGCAACTAAATTATAATTCTTAGTTTTCCAACCTTTTTGTTAATCAAACAGCGTAAAATTGGTTCTATCTAAATGCCATGTAATATTGGCATGAAATCTTTGCGAATGTTCTGTTCCTCGAATCGTTTCATATCTAAGAACAATATCAGTTCGATAACTATTATCTGGATTATTAAAGTTCAAAATAAGATCTAACTCTTCATCTGGTCTTAAATAATCAATCGGTAAATAAACATTTGAAAAATTCTCAATTTTCAGTTTCAAATGTATCGCTGGACCAATTCCAATGTTTTTAATATGTAAATATGCAATTCCATTTCGAGCCAGCTTAATTTTGTCATTACTTATTGTATCAAAATCAAATTTTCTCCAACCATCAAAATCTGTTTTATCTTTCCTAATTTTAAAATATTCGAATGCATAAGCATGTTCCGATGGAATAGTATCTTTTTTAACCGATAAATATGGTAAAACAGAAGCATCTAACGTTTTTTCATTGCTTTTCTTCATAAATGAAATTGAAAGCAAAACAGATAATATTGCTCCTTCAGCTCCGATAACACTACCCAGCATGCTAATATTTCGTTCATTTTGTAGGCTCTTGAATGCAAGATAAACACCTACCAAAAATATAGAAATGCATATTCCGACTACAATTTCAATATTATTTTCAAAGAATTTTTTTATTTTTTTTGCACAATTATCTCGAGTAGCCTGTCGCAATTCTTTTCTTATCTGGTCTGTATCATTCACAGTGTTTTTTTGAGAATTATTAGCTTTATCTTTCGTAACGTCATATTCTAGTCCACCGGTTCGAGAGGTATCAATCACACTTTCACCATTTTCATTATGTATCGTATCAGTCAGAACGCTCTCCACCTTTTTTTCTTTATGAATTATTTGAAACTCATTTTCTTTTAATGCTTTCTTTAGGCTTGCTATTTTCCCTAGGAAATATGGTATTAATATAATTGTACCCGCAAATTCATATATATTCTTTGTTGCTTCTATATATTCACCATACTGAATAGCTATAAAAACAATAATGTAACTACATACCCCTGCCATTTGAGCAAAAATATATAACCATTCATTATTTTTATGTCTATTCCATAATTTTCTAACGGATTTGCATAAAACATTTACCAGATCCCAAATACCAACTATAGCAAACACAACCACAAGTTTAATGGCATTTTCTATAAACAAATATGCCACTTGTAAAATGTCTAAAATCATAAATGGAATTGTCATTAATATTTTATACATTACATTTTTTCTATAATTTCTTTCCCATAATTTGAAACATTTTAATTTTTTATATTTTATATTCGGTTCTCCTAATGTTACGATTGTATATCGTATAATTTTTAAAATAGGCCTAAATTTAGCTGCTGGTTTTCTAATAAACTCTCTTAAATAGAAAAGTAAAATATATAACCCGCCTAGAGCAAAAAAAATGTTAAAGTAATATTGAAAAAGGAGTATTACAATTTTTACTATTTCTTGATAATTTGAAAATTCTTCTTCAAATATATTAACTTTTGACGGACTAATAACTAGTGCAGCCATCATCAACCACCAAACTACATATACATATACAAAATTCTTGATATCAGAAATAGAAAATTCTCTGTTTTCCGGAATAAATATCATTTGCACCATTTGTTTA
This sequence comes from uncultured Rickettsiales bacterium, assembly GCA_934725005.1. Next base: position 6,177 of record CAKVBE010000049.1, read on the forward strand.
ATTGCAAAATATACATATACTATTCCAAATATCCCGCCAATCCCCATTATAATAATTTGTCTTTTGATAAAAAAATACATAATAAAACAGCAAAATATTCCAGCAACAATTATTAGTATGCTAATTACTGCAATGGTCTCACTAATTGAATTTTTTTCTTTATTATTTAAATCTTTTTCAATATTATTCGCTTTTTTATCAGATGAAATTTCCGAAAAGCTTGATAGGATACCTAATATCAAAATCATAGCTAAATGGAAATTTACCCAAGTCATCTTACTCATATTTCTTCCTTCTCTTCAAATCAATTAGTTATCTTAAAAATTTTTTCTCATTAATCATGCCTATCCAATACTCAAACTGCACCTTATTTTTTTGCTGATCAAATATTTATCTCCATTTCAAACACCACATCATCTGTATCATTTTCTATCTTTTTTATTTCCGTTTCCGGTAGGTCAACAAGAATCATAATATCAATATCAGAGCGATCTCTTAAGTGCTGTCTCTGCTCTTACCATATCCAGATTAGAATCATGGCTGGCAAGTCTCTTTTCAGCTCGCAGTCTCGCCTCGTTAGCTCTTTCTACATCGATTTCATCTGACCATT
>CAKVBE010000050.1 GCA_934725005.1 uncultured Rickettsiales bacterium
CTATCACACAACCAGATTTTAACATTTCCCCTTCTATAATTTTTTTCCCTGCCGCAGAAATTAAGATATCTGCGGTTTTTGTTATCTCAGATAAATTTTTAGTATAACTGTGACACACAGTAACAGTAGCATTACGGTTCAGCAACATTTGAGAAAGCGGACGCCCGACAGAATCAAGAGAAAAATTACAATTGTTCCTGATAATCCAGAAGAAGAACCAGCAGAATACATGATCCCAAAAGGAAAATATTTATTTGTTGGTGACGGTGATAAAGTTAAAAAAGGTGATGTATTGATGGATGGTACACCAGCTCCACATGATATTTTAAGAACCTTGGGTATAGAAAAGTTTGCAAAATACATGGTTGAAGAAGTTCAAAAAGTTTACGAAATGCAGGGTATTACAATTAATGATAAGCATATCGAAATCATTTTGAAGCAGATGTTAAGAAAAGTTGAGGTTACATCCGCTGGTGAAACCACATTGATAGTTGGTGAAGTAATGGATAGAGATGAATTTGATGAGATTAACAGTAAAGCTGAGGCTGAGGGCTTAGAAAAAGCTTCTGCTGAAAATGTATTGTTAGGTATCACAAGAGCATCCTTACAGACAAAATCATTTATTTCAGCAGCATCTTTCCAAGAAACGACTAAAGTTTTAATAGATTCATCTATACTTGGTAAGACTGATAAATTAACGGGTATGAAAGAAAATGTTATTGTTGGTAAGCTAATACCAGCAGGTACAGGACTTTTACTTGATAGAATTAAGAAAGAAGCAGAAGCTGAATTGGCTACTAAAGTGGAAGAGTAATCAATATTTTATAGATACAAAATTGAGTGATAGGTTTTAAGCTTATCACTCATTTTTTTTGTGCCATGAATTTATTTGAGTGTTTTTATAATTGTAAATGATAGTCATTTATACGTAAATATTTTTTAATGATTTAGTACTATAAGTTTATATTTACTTACAATATGATTTTGTTGGTAATTTATAAAAGATTTATAACTGAGATCTTAGTACTATTTAAAGTTAATGATTTTTTATTTTGTTTGATTATATTCTGTTTTTCAGAATATGAATTGTTAAGTTAATTAAAGTCTTTACAATATTACAAGTTCTTATTTAGGGATGGCTTTTGAATTTTAAGATAAATTAATTAAATGTACTTATAAGTTAATATATTGAACAATAGCTTAAAAAGTTAATAGTATATAAAACTAGACAGAGTGCATTGAGGAAGCAGATATTATCTTGTAATAAACAACCACTATAATGATAAACTTTTGCTGAATTAATGGTGAACACGGCGGGAATCGAACCCGCGACAACTTGATTAAAAGTCAAGTGCTCTACCAGCTGAGCTACGCATTCATTGACGAACATATAAGCATTTTAATAAACTTAATGTAAAAAGTCAATAGAGATGTAAATAATTATTTAATATTTTGCTTTTTATTTGATTATTTAATGCTTATAATCTTTTTTGAATTAGCTACTAATTGCTGATTGTATTGGCAAAACTTAGTAGCTAAAAATGGTAATATTTTATGTAAATATTATTATCTAGATAATTTTTCTATTTCTTTTTCATTATTACGTAAAACACCTTCGATGCCATGTTTTATTTGACCATCAGTTGTAACTCTATTAACAATATTTTTTAACGACTTGAACATATTGCTAGCTGTTTTCTTTTCATTTGAAATTTCATTAGTTTTATTTTCAATTTTAAAGGCGTTCAATATATTATCTTTTGTTTCGTTTTTTCTAAAAATTTTGTCATTTTTACAACTTATTCCGTCTTTATTTTTTATTTCGACGTCAATTCCGTATTTTTCACAAGTTGGTAGTATACCTTCTAGTCTCATACCTTGAATAAATTCAATTAATGAAAAATTAATTTCATTTTCAAGTTTACCAAAGGTTATACTGTATTCATCTTGTCCATTTTTTGTGGTATTTAAAACACTGGTTGTAAATCCTTCAGAAAAATACTGTTTATAATTCCCTTCTGGAAAATTTATTGTTAGATTTGAATCTTTATTTTTTGAGTCATCGATTGTAACGTTACCATTTTCATTTGTATTACCTAAAAACTTTTCACTGAATTCAGTAACATTATTAATATCGTTTATGTTTTTATTTTCTTTTTTCAATCGTTTTGTTTCTTCCAAAAGACTTTTTATTTGTTCATCTTTTGTTTTCTTAAACAACATAGATATTCGTCTTGTTTTAATCTTCTTATTTCCGATTATTGCTTCGAAGGCACAATTTTTATTATAATTTTTATACAAATCGTTCCAGAAACTTAATTTGATGTCTTTAGGAAATTGTTCTAATCTCTTTTGTAATTCACATTTTGCTTTTTCATCTAAGCTCTTATTACCTTTTTCTTTAAAGTTTTCAATTTCATTTTTTATACTATTATCTGATATACTTTTGATAATCTCATTAAAAATTGTAGTATGTAAGTTAGTATCTAGATATTGTATGTAATTAGGATTTTTTACTAAATTATTGTAAATTTCCTTATCTAATTTTTGACGAACATCTGGATGGTATGTACAAATTACATTATATAATTCATTAAATTTCTTTGAACTATCTTCAAAAATTAGCTTAGCACTATCATTTTTAACTTCAAGTTCATCATAATTTTTTGTAATATTAAAAAATGATTGAGAAATTTGATTTAATAAAATTTCTTCAAACTTTTCTGAACCTAACTTATTTAATAGATTATTAAATAACTGTTGTGTTCCATCATTTTTTGGTTGAATATTTGTTTGTCCAAATAGTTGTGATTGGAATAACAAATTATTAAATATGTTTTTTGTGAAATTAGTTTCACTATTGTTCAACATATAAGATGGATCTCTCTTAAACTTATCTATATAGCCGTTATTATGAACCCAGTCGACTAATGTATTATTTCCATGTTCATCAACCCTTATATTATCTTTTCTTATATCTTGTACGTTTAAAAGATAGCCTTCAGCAAATATTTTTGTGAAGGAGTTAGCAAAGTTTTCTATGTATTTTTCATCTTTTTCATTGAAAAATTCTGTGTCTTTAAATTTTTCATTACTCAAGTCAGATTCACCAACGCCTTCCGTTAAAATATATATTCCATCATCTTTGTTGTTACTGTCGTTTTTTGAGTATATTTTTGTACATACATCTCTACTGAATAGTCTAGATACTTCTTCTGGATTTTGTTTAAGAGTATTTTCCTTTTTTACAAAAATTCTTTTAATTAAGTTTCCGTCTTTGTCTGTTATATTAGCATAGAAGCCTGCGCTACCTCCAACAGTTTTATCTTTGAATTCAATTGTTATATCATTTTTTCCAACTATTTCTGATGAATTTTTTATATAGTCACATAGTAGTGCATTTAAATCTGATTTTACACTCTCTTCTAGATCTAATTCCAATATTGTGTTTTCGAATTTATTTACTTCGATTTTACCTTTTTCTATTAATCCCTTAAATACTTGACTTTTATTTTTTGTTTCTGGCTTTATGCCTTTTTCTAGCTGACTAACAGTTTTGAATGCATTATTAATATTTACAGCCAATCTATTGTAAGCGTTTTTTTCTGTTTTTCTGGTTCTTGCTATTATATCTTTTATTTCTTTTATATTGTCTTCAATTTCATCTCTTTTTCCAGTATAATTTGTATTCTCAATAGCTATTACATTTTCGTATAACTTTGCTTTATCGCTGTTTGTTTCTTCATTGTTATTGTATTTTTTTACTAATTCACTCTTTAAATCAAATAGTTTATTCTGTCCAAATGCTTCTGTATCAAGAATAATACTTGGTACACTACTATTGTAGCCGGCTGAGAATAATATATCTAAGACTTCACCTTGTTTTTCTACATTAAGTTCATTAAATGAATCCTCAATGAATTTGGCTGTGTTGTCGTTGAAATATTGGCTCTCTATAAAACTATCATTGAATCCCCTATTGATTATCTCACTAACTATTTTATCTAAACTAATATTGGTTTCATTATTCTTGATAATTCCCAAGTGAATTAGATCTATAGTTTTATTAATATCATTTTCCCAATTGGTATACAATTTTAATAGCTTTTCGTTTTCTTTACCTTCTTCTATATCAAGAAAATTTTTTATATTGTTAAATATCTCTTTCTCTTTATCATTTTTGTCTTTTTTTTCTTTCAATTCAAAATATCTTTTAATTGATGAGAACCTGAGAACATCGTTTTCTTCAAGCCTTTTTCCTGTTTCATTGTTAAATTCTTTTTCAAAAGCTGAATTTATTGCGTTTTCGAAGAAAATAGATTGTTTTAAATTGTACTTAAAGTTTGTTTTTTCATTAAATTCTTTACTTGTTATAATAGCTTGTGCTGTTTTGGCATTACCCTGTAGAATATCAGATACAGCTGTTAGATAATTTGTATTGTCTTTATCTGAAATGAATTTATCTATATTGTTTTTGAAATTATTTAGTATAATTGAATTGTCCAAGAATTTTTTGTTTTCATTCAATAAGTTTAAAAGATTAATTTTTTCTTCTCTTGATGAAGTTAGATTGAAGTAATTCTCAATTATTAAACTGAGATTTTTTATTTTGTCTTTATTTTCACTGGTTCTTGGCATTGATGTGAATTCACTAAAACAACTACTCATAAACGTAGTTATATCTAGATCTAAAATTTCATTTTTTATTAAATCCTGTCCAAAGTTCGTGTTAAAAGATTTTCTGAATTTTAATACATCACTTACGATGTTTGATATTGTATTTAGTTTTTTATTTATTTCATTTATCTTATCTTTATTTGATTCATATTCATCTGGAGTACTAAGTTTTGATTTTTCTTCTTCGAGTTTTTTTGTTTTACTGCTTATTGATACTAAAAATTGATCTATATTTGATTTTATATCTTCTTTATTAGAATTTTTTGTGTTATGTGCGCCATTAATGTGTTGTCTAAGTTTATCCCCAATATCGATGTCATCAACTTTAATATTTAAATCTTGTAATTTGTTAGCCAATTTTTCACAATAATTTTCTTTATCGAGTAAACACTCAAAAAATTCACCTACATTTTTTCCATTTACACTCATAATACATTAGTTTTTAATGATAATGTTATACTATTGTATCACATAAAAATATTAAATCAATATAAAGTTTGTGTTATTTATTATTTGATGCTGGTTTTTTTAAAACCAGCATGCTTATGTGTATAAAAATTTATCAGTCTATACTTTCTAATTTATTAATCCTAATGATATGTCTTTTTTCATTGGAAAATTTTGTATTTAAGAATACTTTTACATTTTCTAATGCTGTTTCTTGTCCAATAATTCTAGCTCCTAGACACAATATATTTGCATTATTATGTTCCCTAGTTAACTTGGCTTCCAAGCTATTATGGCATAAGCTAGCTCTTATTCCATAAAATCTGTTTGCAGTAATTGACATGCCAATACCAGTTCCGCAAATTAAGATACCAAAATCAACTTCTTTACCAAGAATTGTTTTTACAACTTTTTTTGCATAATCTGGATAGTCTACAGCTTCTTCTGAATTTGTTCCTAAATCAATAAAATCAAATTCATTTTTTAAATTTTCAATTATAAAATTTTTCAATTGAATACCAGCCCTATCACAACCTATTGAAACTTTCATAAGTATGTTAAATTTATTTTTAATTTTAACTAAAATATAAAAATTCTAAAACCAAAATCTATAGAATTGTTTGAATATCCGAATTTGTAATGATTTACATTTAAATCAGATAGTGCTCTAGCATATTTATAGTTTACATAAAATGATGTATGTTCTTCAATCTTATAACTAATACCAATAAGAGCTTGTGCCATAGGTTTATAACTATAGTGTCCATTCATATTTCCTTGTATCATACCGCCACCTATACCAATATATGGTGTTAAATTTGTATTGTACATATAATTTTCGAATATGAAATTCATATCGTATTTTGCTATTTTAGTTTTTTCCGGGAAATTATCTTTATCTCTTTTGTTGTCTTCTGAATATTCTAATTCCCATCTAAAGCCATTATACCAGAAAATACCAAGTCCAACTATTCCATTTAGTGTTTTTCTATAATCTGTTTTAAAATCAGTTCCGATTACACTATTAATTAGTGTATCATTATTAGTCATACCAGCACTAAAACCAAGATTTAAATAGTAACCATATTCAAACAAATTGAATTTTGGTCTTGTATTTTTATTTTCTAATTTGCCCTTGTATTGGCTATTTACTTGTCTCTTTACTTTTTCATAGTCATTACCACCAATATTTCTATCTGTGTTAACGTTTATATAATATTCATTTTCTTCTGGCAACCTATATTCGTATGAATATGAAATGTTAAATACCAAAAAAAAGCAAAAAAGTAAAATTGTCTTTTTTATCATAAACTACCTATATTAATTGTTAGAATGTGTACAAATGTTATTCTTCTTCTGTGAAATCCATTATTATTTTATTAACAGCGATTAAGTCATTTACCTGACTATAAATTTTCTTTATAGTAACATCATAATCTGTTCTAATTATGTTCTCCATTTTCATAGCCTCTATAGAACATAATTCAGAACCAGCAAGAACCTTTTCGCCTTCTGTTACTTTTAATTTTATCAATTTACCAGTTATTGGTGATTTTAAGTCTTTTGGTTTTTGGTTTTTTACAGTAACAGGCATAAATTTTGTTAATTCAGATGTTCTTGTATCCCTAATTTTTACCTCTATAACAGAACCTTTGTAC
>CAKVBE010000051.1 GCA_934725005.1 uncultured Rickettsiales bacterium
AAAACAAAAAAGAAGTAGAAGTTTTTACAAGAGAAGAACAAGAAAAGATTTTAGCTGAATGTCCAAATCATTATTATGGTATGGCGATTAAATTTGATTTTTATACAGGTTTGCGAGCAGGTGAATTATTAGGCTTGACGTGGGATTGTGTAGATTTTTGCAAAAACACTATTAGGATAAATAAACAGGTGCAAAGAAATAAAATTTTTAATCAAAAAAGTGATAGCAAGACAATACTTGGTTTTGTATATAATACTAAAACTAAAACATCAAACAGAATTATAAAAGTTATGCGACCATTAATGACAGAATTAACAGAATATAAAATGGAACAGGATATTTTGAAGAAAAAATTGGGACAAGATTATTACACAAAATTAAACCTTGTATTTCCTCGACAAGATGGATATTTCACCGACTCAGGCACTTTTTTAGATGTATTTAGCAGAATACAAAATAAACTTGATATACCGCATAGAAACGTACACGCAATGAGACATACATTTGCTACAAGAGCATTAGAAAATGGAATGAAACCAATAGTCGTTTCAAGATTGCTCGGACACGCAAGTATTCAAATTACAATGGATATCTACGGGCATGTAATACCAGATTTCGCAGAACAAGAGTTGGAGAAAATGGAAGATTTTTATCAATAAAATTCTTTATTTTATGTTATAATTATTATATGAATGACTCTCTTTTTAGTATATCTATAGATAGCCTTAAATTGTTAGAAGAAAAAGATGCTGTTAAAGTTTTTAAAGCCTTACTGCAAGCTGAAGCATATAGATATAATGTACCTGTCACAAAAATACAAATTACAGAAAATACAAAAGCCGCTGATGGCGGCATTGATGCAACAATTGATTGCCACATACCTGAAGCTTCTGAAGATATAATAAAAAATGGACAAGTAAACTATCAAATAAAGGCTGATAATTCTTTTAACTCATTGGCAGAAAGTGCAATTTTAAAAGAATTATTAGGTGGTGGTACTGTAGAAGAACTAAATAGCTTATCCCCAGAGACAACAAAAAAGAGACTAAAACAAAAAATTAAAGAAACAATAGATCAAGATAAATATTATGTGTTAGTCTCTTTTAGAACTGAAGCAGAAGGAACTAAAAAACAAGATGCAATAAATATTATTAAGAATGTTTTAACAAAATGTGGTTATTCTAATCCCAAAGTAGATATTTTTGATTGTACAAATTTGCAACTTGCAATTAATCGTTATCCTGCGATTGTAAATCAAATTACAACTTTACCTGATAATACCAGAGATATTTTAGATATACTAAAAGAAGAAAGGTTAAATGAAAAATTTTATTATAATTCAAAATTACAAAACATAGAAAGTATTTTTGATGATTTTTATAATGATAAAACTAATTATAGGCATCTTAGAATTTTAGCCGAACCTGGAGTAGGAAAAACTAAAGCAGTTTTAGAGTTTTGTAAAAAATATAACTTTAATACTTTGTATGTAGATACTGCTGAAAAATTTGAAGATTCAAAATTATATAGTTTTCTAAAAAGAAATAAAAATGTTTCTATTACATTAATTATTGATGAATGTAATCTATCTAATGCAGAAACTTTTTATGGAAGATTAAAAAATACCATTCCTCAATTAAAGCTAATAACAATATATAATGACTTTAAACAAAATACTTCTGATTCGGAGACACAAGTTATAATTTTGCCGAAATTGTCAAATGAAGATTTTTCAAATATTTTAGTTTCTGAGTATAATATTGAGAAACCTTTAGCAAATCATATTGCTTCTTTCTGCGAAGGATATCCGAGGATTGCTCATTATATAGGTAAAAATTTCATTGCCCACCAAGAAGTTTTAGATAATTTAGATGATATACTAAAAAGTTTAATTATTGGGAGTGAGACAAATCAAGATAATATAGAAAATATAATTTGCGTAATGCAATATTTTTCTATTTTTAAAAAATTTGGTTTTTCTGATATCTTTGAAGAAGAAAAAAATATTATACTTAACCTTATAAAACGTGAACTGCCGAATTTAACATCTATAAAATTAGAGAATATTGTAAACGATTTAAAGAGAAGAAAAATATTACAACAAGAACATACTTTGTATATTTCACCTAAAATTTTACATATATGGTTATATGGTAATTTTTGGGAAAATTCAAGTAGAAAAAAGCTAATTTTTAATTCTATAAATGATTTTCCACCAAGTCTAAGAAAATGGTTTGGTGAAATGTTTGAATATGCAAAGAATGCTCAAATCTCAACTAATATTCCAAAAGAGTTGCTTGAACAATTTGATTTTAATGATTTTTTAAACAAAAATACTTCGGATTTTTTTTTAAGTTTGACTAAAGCTTGCCCTGAAGTGGCAATAAAACAACTAACCAAAATCTTCATGAAACTTTCAGACCAAGAAATTTTAAATATTGTTGAAGGAAGAATGAATCTAGTTTGGTCACTGCAGTATATTTTATTTGATAAAAATTTATTTTTAGATGCTATAAATATTTTATATAAATTAGCGATTAATGAAAATGAAAAAGTATTCTCTAATAATGCTACAGGTATTTTTGAGCAAGTATTTCAGATTTCATTACCTGGAACTGAAGTTGATTTGGAAACGCGTAAAAATATCTTAAACAATTATGTTATTGCAGCAACAACAAAAGACGAGTTTAACCTTTTAATTCAAACTCTTAAGCATTCTTTAAACACTCGTCATTTTTCTAGAATGGGTGGAGGCGAAACTCAAGGATTTGAAATAAAACAAGATTACCACCCTAAAACCTATGGGGAAATATTTGATTATTTTGAGTCAATTTTAAACTTATTAATTGCTTGCATAGAAAATTGTAAAGATGAAGAACTAAAACTGAAAGCATTAAATGCTATAACAAGCAATTCGGGTGCTTTAATTAGATATTCTGAATATACTTGTAATTTAATTTATAAAATCTTCGATAAATTAACAAAGAATGAAAATATAAATAAATCAAATTTATATATAGAAATTTCTAAAATTATTCAATATCTTAAACTATTAAAAGATGAAAATATAATACTAGCTATAAATCATTTTGAAGCATTGAGAGGTATTCTAATCGAAGATAAACCGAAAATTAAATTGGAAACATATTTTAATGCTAATATTTGGGAAATTGCTGAAGATAGAAAGAATGCTTTTGAATATTTTATTAAGCAATTGACTGAAACTTATAAATCAATTAATTCAAATCAACAAAAAAATCTAATTCACACTTTTATAGATAGAAAATATGATAATGAGTATTATTTTGGAGTTATGGTTGCGAGACAAGATTCTTCATTTAATCTATTGGAAGAAATTATAGATTATTATAAGATTTCTGATAACAAAAATGGCTTATTCGTAGTTGGTTATTTATCCGAATTATATAAGAAGTCAAGTGAAAAATATGATAATTATGCACAAAAAATTTATGACTTAGAGTTATATGATTTAATTATTAATTTAAATTCCAAAGCATTTACAACATCTCTTACTGCTAATTTAGCTTCAGAGGCAATTATAAATGAATATGTACCTGCATCAAGTATAAATTCATTCGCTTGGAATACAAATTTTCCTCTAAATGTAATTAAAAAATTATTATGTTTCGCAAAAACTAAAAAAACATTAGATACAATAAAATCAGCTTTAACAATTCTTTATCATAATAAAGAATTTTGGAATAATGACAACTTAGATTTAATTTTTGAGATATTAAATAGTGTGGTCGTAATTCAAACATCATCAGTAATAGCTTTAACAGATGATAGTTATATATGGACTTCTGTTTTATTAAAATATATAAAAGAAAAGGGTGAATCTGAAGAAGTTTTTAGCCTATTAGATAAATTCCTTGCATTTATTTCTGATTATGAAAATCACAATGCAATATATTCAGCTCATATTGCTTCAATTTTAGATGCTTGTTCTGATTTAAATCATAAAAAAACCTGGCAAAAGATAAGTTGTTATCTAAGTCTTAATATTATATTATTTAGTCCAATTAAAACTTGGTTAAGAGGAGATGATAATTTTGACCATAATATATCAGGCGCTATGTCTAATTTTGATATAGAAGATATATTTGCTTGGATTGATGAAAATGTGGAAAATAGACTCAAAATTATTGCATATTGTACTCCAAAAGATTTATTTAAAGAAAATGGTTATATTATGCGTTCATTATTGGTAAAATATGCTTATAACCCAAAACTATATCATTATTTACATATAAATTTTGGAAATAAAGGTTGGATTGGAAAAGCTAGTAGTCATACAAAAGCAGAAATTGAAATTGTTAAAAAGTTTCAAGCAAAAGAAAAAAACAGTTCAGTATTAAAATTTATTAATGAATATCTAGAAAATTTAGAAAATGAGCTAAAGCGTCATATAATAGAAGAAGAAAGGTTTGATTTTTAATATTACAAAGATTGTATGAAATCATTAATAGCAGAATTTAAATGTAAAAATAGATGGTATCCACAACCAGTCTCTAAATATAAAGATAATTTAAAAATTCCTTTAAACTCCAGTTGTAATGAAAGAATTATTTGCAATTATGCTTATAATATGCAATATATAGAATTTATTGAGAAAGAATTATCAGACTTAAATTTATCCACTGTTATATCAACAATGCTTTATAAAACATACATCATAACAGCAATGGGTATTATTGAATCATTATTCTCTTGTTTATTAAAAGAACAAGGATATTGGAAAACTTCTTGTTGGGAAGAAGTCTATACATTTCAAACAAATGAGAAAGAAATTAATAATGAAAAATATATGTTAAAAAACACCCTTTACAAAAAGGGGAAAGAAAAAAATATAAGAATGGACTTTGATGCAATGATAAAAAAGGTAGAATCAAAAAATCTTTTAAATATTGAACATGACGTGTTTCCCGCATTAAAGCAATTAAGAGAGTTGCGAAATCGAGTTCATTTACATCTAGGTGATAGGTATAACGACCACGATTATAATAACTTTAATTGGAATGAAATTTTATTGGCAAGAAAAATTTTATATACAGTAATAACGTGTTCAGAATTCTGTTATGATAAATCGTTATATAATTTTATGAAAGAAAAAATTGATAACTTTGATAAAATTAGACCTACATTTTAATAACAACACATTACACTACACATGAACTTAACGCATTATAATCAACCTAGTGAAACAAAATAAATTTTCATAAAAATTAGTGCCAAGTCGTGGTAAATCGTGAAAAGTCGTTTGGGGTTGGGTAACAAGAGACTCTCCTCATAACCCGAAGGTCGTTGGTTCAAATCCAGCTCCCGCAACCATTTATTTAAAAGGGTTTTAGCAACTAGCTAAAACCCTTTTTTAGAATTAATTTAAAATAAGTAAAAAGGTGAAAATTTTATGTGGGACTGTTCAAGTTTAATAAACAAAAAAATCAAGAAGTACCCAAGCTTCTTCAAAGTGTTTGTTCCAACTATTTGGATTATTGATTTTGTTATTGTTTTATATTGGAATATTCTATACAGAGGTTTTAACATAATAGAAGTTTTAAGAGCTTTTATGTTTTCATTTATACAATTAGGATTTATTTTATTTGTAGTTTCTTTAGTAATTGAAATTCTAATCGATAAAATTAATTTTAAAATATTCAATTACAACAAAGTGAAATTTATCAATCCTAAGATTGTTATCTTTATTATTTTGTTATTGATAGGTTTTATTTCTTATTTTAAAATGGTTTCTGAAGATTATATTACACTCTTTGCAAGTAAAGATAAATTTATTAATGTAAATGAAACGATGTTTAAGTCAAAAACAGGTAAAGATATATATGAAATATCCAATATAACTTGTGACAATTTTAATTTTAGATTTAAAACAAAATGTGAAATTCAGTTACAAACAGAATATGATACGACTTTTTCTAAAATGCTTAATACTATTAGTGTTCCTAACTATAAATCTGAGAGCAATATTGTTACCGAGCCTTCAACTCAAATAATTTATTCAACTTATTTTTGTGATATTGATATCTTTGGGAATATTTTAAGATTGTATGATGAAAATGGTAAATTGCTTTAAGCTTTTTATAAGGATAGTGTTTGTTTTTACCTTTAAGATAATGTCGATTATAGCAACATATATTATAACGCATGAACTTAACGAATTATAATCAACCTAGTGAAACAAGATAATTTTTTATAAAATATGCTAAGTTGTGGTAAATCATGAAAAGTCGTTTGGGGTGTGTAACACGAGGCTCTCCTCATAACCCGAAGGTCGTTGGTTCAAATCCAGCTCCCGCAACCATTTATTTTAAATGGTTTTAGCAACTAGCTAAAACCCTTTTTTAGTTAAAATTTATTCACTCATTGTATATCCATAATCGGATAAAGTTTTTTCAGAGATTTTTTTGCGTGATTTCTCAAGGTTATTCAAGTCTTCTTTTGTAATAATTTCTTTTATTTCAGGACCGCCCCATTTTTTATACTTGGCTGTGATTTCTGGTGAAAATTTAAAACCTCTTGCGGCTAAATGGAAGTAATCTGCAACAAATTCTAATCTATTAAAAAGCATATTAGGCATATAAAATTTAACGGGGTCTTTTCGGAAGTCTTTAAATAGTTTGTTTAATCGTTTTTTCTGTTTTGCTTTTTCAGAATCACCTTTACATAATGATAAAAATTCTTTAATATTTTCTCTTGCCGGATTATGTGAAAAACAGCCTTCATTC
>CAKVBE010000052.1 GCA_934725005.1 uncultured Rickettsiales bacterium
ATTTACAACAATTGATAATGTCAAATTTAGAAAATCTGTTACACCTGGTGATATAATGAAAATGCGTATAAAAATCGTAAACCATAAGCTAAATATTTGGGTTTGTGATGGAATAGTATATGTAAATGACAAAAAGGTAGCAGAAGCAAAATTTTCAGCAATGTTAACTGATACAAGTAAAGGCAAATATAGTGAAACAAAAGACAATAAAAAACATATGTGAAATAGATGGCATTGGCTTACATTCTGGCTTGAACACAAAGATAGTATTAAATCCATCGAAGGTCGGCACTGGAATAATTTTCAGATTTTTCAATAAAGATAATAACAATAATGTCATTGAAAGTTCTATATTATCAGCCACTTTTAATCATGTTGTAGATACTAGACTTGGTACAACAATAAGTAATGGTGAATTTACAGTATTAACAATAGAACATCTAATGGCTAGTTTATGGGCTTGTAGCATTGAGAATGTCATGATAGATGTTGTAAGTACCAAACAAGAAATACCAATACTAGATGGGAGTTCTAAAAATTTCGTTGAAAAAATCAGAAATACAGGCGTAAAAGAATTAAATCTCGAAAGAAATTATATAAAAGTTTTAAAAACTATTGAAGTAAATAATAATGACAGTTTTATAAGAATTGAGCCATCTGATGATTTTTCAATAGATATGACAGTTGAATTTGGCTATGGAAATATAGGTAAACAGCATTACTTTTTCAACGGGAAACAGGATGAATTTATAGAAAACATATCAAGGGCTAGAACATTTTGTAATAAAGAAGAAATAGAATTCATGAAAAAGAATGGATTAGCAAGAGGTGGAAACCTTGATAATGCAATGGTATTTGATAATAAAGGTCTAATAAACGAAAACGGCTTTATTTATGATAACGAAGTTGTGAGGCACAAAATACTAGATTGCGTTGGAGACATGTTTACAGCTGGATACTTTATGATTGGAAATGTAATAGCAAATAAAACTGGACACACACTGAACAACAAATTACTTAAAGAGTTATTTAAAGATAAAGATAATTACAAGATAGTTAATTCGTCAAAATACGTCTAAGTTACTATAAAAAGCCAACGGAATCCACTCTCTGTAGTACACTCATACGTAACTCAGCAAAGGATTAGTTTTAGTTGGCTATTCACTTTTATTTCTGTAATTTTCAAACGCACTAGTAACAGCATTCAGTACATTTGTTGAACTTTTTGTCCACAACCCTTGACCAGCCATTATTAACTGCTCAGGAAAAAAACGTCTGTGAAACACTATTGATTGCATATAGAACGAAATATCGTATCTATTATTAGTATCATCAATTCTGTAACCTATTTTCTTCAACTTGTTTTTTATATCAATCAGTTCATCTTTTTCATCACCAAAATAATAAAGAATTGTATAATCATTTTTATTTATTTTCCTTTCATTATACCATATACCAATACCGCTCTTAGCTAATTTTTTCCATTTAAATAAATAACTAACATCTTGTTTTCTGTTCAAATAATCATCAATAAAATCATTATTAAAATATGCAACGTCAGAATGTGACACAATGTTATCATCTTTTATATTATACTTATTTTTTAATTTTTTTATCAGCTTTATTAAAGTTTTGTACTGTTTTCCATTTATATCATGAACAAATGGTGAATTATTTAAAATTTCAATACAAATTGAAGAGTCGTTCAGTTTTTCAATCCCATTCCAATAACTAAATCCAGCATGGTACGCCACACATGTATCACTTATAACATTAGTCAATCTTCCATTGCTATCTATAAAATAATGACAACTCACTCTATTGTTTTCAAAAACCTTTTTTAAGCGATTCATTCCTGGTGAAATTGAATGATGGATTACTATCTGTCTCGGACTTCCACTCATACGACCTTTAGTATAATAACTATAATCTTTGAATTCATACCAATTATAATCAATCAAACATTGCTTTACAACATTGCCCTCTTCTCTTTTAGGAAAAATAGCAATTAGTAAAGCAATAAAAACTAATAACAAAAATATTTTTCCTAAAATCTTTTTCATAATTATTTGTCAATAATAACGATGTTGGCAGATTTTATATTTGTTTCGCTAAGATTTTTTAGAAACTTACCAACTAATTCAGTCTTTAAATTATCTTTGATAGCGTCAAACTCTGGTACAACTACACTTTTTTGATTTTCTTTCAAAATAATATGCCAACCAAATTCTGTTTTAAATGGTTTAGAAATTTTATTCAATTCAGCCTTTTTACATGCATCTTCAAATTCTTTTACTGTTTGACCTTCTACTATATATCCAAGATCACCACCATTTTGAGCTGTTACATCTATGGAATATTTTTTAGCGACATCTTCAAATTTTTTTGTTCTCAACTCATCGGCAACTTTCTTTATTTCGTCCTCTGTTTTAACAACAATATGTCTTACTTTATATTCATTCTTACCTTTCAGACTTTCTTTTAATTGAGAATACTCTGCTTTAATAGCATCTTCAGTCACATTTTTTTCTATCAAATCACCCAGATAGAATTCTTTTGCCAAATCATTTTTTAAATTTTCCAATTTAGTATTAAATTTCTCAGTATTTTCAACACCAGATTTTTTTGCATCAGAAAGAATTTTATTTTGATTAACTATTTCATTAATAATTAACGTTCTTTCCTCGTCAGTCATTTTTTCAATATCAATTTTTTTAGAGAAAATTTTTTCTAAATTTTTTATATAACTTTCTATATCGGAATAACGAACATCACCATAATTTGATGTTGCAACTATCCTATTATTATCTTTTTTCTTAAAAAAATTACATTTTCCATAGTATTTACAGAAAGCCAAACCGCCAACTATAGCTAATGCCAACACTATAAAAACTATTAAAACTTTCAAATATGTTTTCATTTATTCATAATTCAAATTAATTACTAATTAAATTTAATAAGCATTCTTTATTTAAAATCAATATAAAAATATTAACTTTATCATTTTGATAACACTTCAATAATCCTCTAGTGTAAAAAAATGTTATTGCTTTTTTTAATCTAAAAGATACAATTTTCAATAAGAATTAAACAAATATTTTATTATGAGTGATTTAAGTTCTGTACACTTGCAAGACTATCCAAAAATTACAAATTTTGAAGAAGATAAAGAGTTAATAGATAGTATGGATAAAGTTAGGGCAATTTGTAGTACAGCTCTATCAATAAGAGATAAACATAACATAAGAGTAAGATTACCATTAAATAAAATAACAGTAATTGGTGAAAATTTGGATAATATTAAGGAATTTAAAGATATAATCCTTGATGAAATAAATGTTAAAAATATCGAATTTGAAGACAATATAAAAGAAAAAGCTGATTTTAAATTACAGTTAAATTTTCAAAAATTAGGCAGTTTTGCTGGTTCTAAAATGCCAAATATACTTAAAGCATTAAAGAGTAATGAATGGTCTCTAGTTGAAAATAAAATAAAAATAGCAGATATGGAACTTGATGAAGAGTATTATTCACTAAATTTAGTTCCGAAAAATCAAGATAATTCAGCAGTTGTTTCTGGTTATAACATTGTTGTAGAATTAGATATGAACATAACAAGAGATTTAGAACTTGAGGGAATTGTAAGAGATATAGTTAGAGCAGTACAACAAAGTAGAAAAGACGCAGATTTATATATAGCTGATAAAATAGATTTATATTTAAATACAGATGATAGCAACATGATTGAAGCTATAAATAAATATTCTAATTACTTAAAAGAACAGACTTTGAGCGATAATTTGTTTGTAAACAAAAATGAAGATAATCAATTCTCTTTTGATCTGAAAGTTAATGGTAATAATTTAAAAATTAGTTTTGACAAAAGAAAATGAAATTAACAGGAAAAAAAGTAAACGATTTTTATAATTCATTAAAAACAAGTGATGAGTATAAGTTGTGTTTACTTTTTGGACAAGATGAATCTGTAATTTCCATTAAAGCTAAAGAAATACTTAATATTTTCAAAAATGAAAATATCGTAAACATTTCACAAGAAGAATTCAAAAGTAGGCCATCAATAGTATTCGAAGAATTTCAATCCATATCATTTTTTGGTGATAGAACAATTATTGTTTTAAGACTTAATGAAAGACCAAATGATGCTACAAAATATATAAAACAAATATTTGAAAAAGTTGATGAAAATAATAAAAATTTCATTCTGATAATAGCTGGCGATTTAGCTACTTCATCTTCTTTAAGAAAATTTTGTGAAGAAAGCGATTATATAGCATCAATAGGTTGTTACAATGAAACTGACAGTGAAGTAATAAGTTTTATTAAAAATAAATTAAATGAATATGAGTTAAAATTTAATCAAGATATAGTTAATAAAATTTATTCAAATATAGGTAACAATTTACTAGTTTTAGAAAAAGAAATTGAGAAAATATCCCTTTATAAGGGCAATGATAAAAATTTAACACTTGAAGATATTGAAAAAACAACAACGGATATTTCTGGTAGCGATATTTCAGAATTTATTAATTATTTCTGTACATTGAATAAACAAAATACATTTAAGAGTCTAAACAAATTACTATCAGAAAATCAAAGCATAATTTTGACTAGGTCACTGATCTCACATTTTTTGTTATTACAAAGGATAAATTATAGAATTTCTAATGGAGAAGATATTTCAAACGCTATAAAATTAGAAAAAGTATTTTGGAAAGAGCAATTATATATAAAAAAACATTTAGAACTTTGGGATTTAAAAAAAATAAATTTCATGCTAGAAAAGTTTATAGAACTTGAAAAAACTAGTAAATTTTCAACAACAAATATTGAATTTGAAGAGTTTATACTAAAAACATTCATGATTTACAAAAAATAATCTTCCATGAACAAATAAAACTATTTCAATACACTAAAAAACAATTTTTTTATTATGCTCAAAAATCTTTTTGTAAAAAAAGAAAAAAAATCTTATTCAAATTTTTCAACAAAAGCTTATTATAAAGATACTGGTAAACCGGTATGGACTGATAGGAGTTATTTACAATTATCTGAAGAAGCTTATATAAAAAATGTCATTGCCAATAGATGTATATCTATGATAGCAAAAGGCGCTGGTTGCATAAATTTTCAAGTTATAGATAAAAAGACTAATAAAATTTTAGATAATCACGAATTGACGGGATTACTAAATAGACCAAATCCATTAACAAGTAAAATTGATTTTTTTGAAACTGTATTTTCACATAAGTTAATAGCTGGAAATGTATTTATACAAGGAATTTTTTCCAATAAAAATTATAAAAATCCAATAGAACTGTACATATTAAGACCTGATCGAGTATCTGTTTTAACAAGTGACAATATAATACCATGCGGTTATAAATATAAAGTAGATTCATATGAAAGAATATTTTCAATATCACCAATTGATGGAAAATCTGAAATATTACACATAAAAAATTTTCATCCAACAAATGATTGGTACGGACTATCACAAATTGAATCTGGCGCATACGCTATAGATCAACATAACGAAGCCTCAAGATGGAATCAATCTATGTTACAAAATGGTGCAAAACCATGTGGTGCTTTAATAGTTAAAAATGAAAACAATGATGGATTTTTGACCGAAGAACAATTTGATAGATTAAAAAATCAATTTAACGAAGAATTTAGCGGAAGTCAAAATGCCGGCAAACCATTATTACTTGAAGGCGGACTTGAATGGAAGGAAATGAGTTTAACTCCAAAAGATATGGATTTTATTAATATAAAATACAATTCAGCAAGAGAAATTGCTTTGGCGTTTGGTGTTCCACCGCAATTATTGGGTATACCAGGAGATAATACATATAATAATTTTTCAGAGGCAAGATTATTTTTATGGGAACAAACTATTCTTCCAATGATCGATAGCGTATTATCAAACTTCAACAATTGGTTAAATGGTATGTATGAAGAAAATGTTGAAATAACTTACGATAAAAATTCAATAGTACAATTAGCACCAAGAAGAGCTGAATTTTTCAATACAATAAATAATGCAACTTTTTTAACAAATGAAGAGAAGAAAAGGATATTAAATTTTGTGTAATATCAATTTTACTGGACAAAAATAATCACAAAATTAATAAAATTTGAATACTGTAAAAAGTATTCAAATTCATTAAAAAACATTTAACATTCAAAATCTAAAGCAATATTATTTCCATCAATCTCACTTGTTACTTTTTGTAAACTATGCAATATATTATTATGTTCAACATGCTCTTTCAACAATTTTAAACTTGAATTTTTATTAATTTGCTCTTCGGTAATTACAGCTCTATCTATAATCGCATTCATAAAATTAGTTTTTTCATCAATCATAGCCTCACATAAATTAGTTTCACTTAAATTAGTTTGAACAAGCTTTGCTTTGTTTAGAACCACTTTAGATAAATTTGCCTTACTTAAATTAGCTAACATTAAATTGACTCCACTAAAATCAAGCTCACTTAAATCAAGCTCACTTAAATCAAAACCGCGTAGATCGCCCTTTTTTCTTCCTAAATAATTCTCATCATTTTTTAAATTTAAGATCTTTTCAATCTCTTTTCTGCTTATTTTTACTCCTAACTGACAAGAATAATTAACAAAAATAGGTTCAATATCAGTCTTAATGTTTGATAAATTGCTATAGCTTAAAT
>CAKVBE010000053.1 GCA_934725005.1 uncultured Rickettsiales bacterium
ATACAATTAAACCAAACTCGATACAATTACAATTCTCCTTTATGGAAACTGGGTAATTTTAACCGGACAGTAGTGCCACTCCTTGAGGGGAAATGTCAACATAGTTGACAAAGGGGAGCTTAAACTTGATAATGAATTTCTACCATTTTCAAGCACCCTATCGCCCTTTCAGGGCACTTTTCCTCAAAGAGGGAAAGGATTTAGTAATAGTTTTTCTTAAATATTTGTGATAAAAGTAAAAAATAATTGAAATTATATAATATATATAATACAAATCATTTTCTAATTAAAAAAATTTTTTAAACTTTTATCCATTCAAAATCCTTGCCAAATCTCTAATGTGTTTTATTGGTATAATTTCAATTTTGTATTTATCTTTTCTAAATGTTTTAATTTTTTCTACACCACTTGGAACGATTGCTTTAACAAAACCCAATTTTTCTGCTTCTTTTAGTCTGTATTCAATTTGTGATACCATCCTAATTTCACCAGAAAGTCCTATTTCTCCCATAAATACCCAATTTCTCGGTATAGCTTTGTCTTTAAAGGCTGAAATTAGTGCAACTGCAACGGCTAAGTCGCTTGCTGGTTCGCTTATTTTTAAACCACCAACTACATTTAGATATACTTCTTTGTCGTACAAATTTGTTCCGAATCTACTACTTAAAACGGCAATTATCATTGCAAGTCTATTCTGATCCCAACCAACTACTGCTCTTCTTGGACTTGGCATGTATGATGGAGCAATTAATGCTTGAACCTCTGCTAATATTGGACGTGTTCCTTCTATGCCTGACAAAACGGCTGAACCACTAACTAAATCTTCTCTTGATGATAAAAATAATTGTGATGGGTTGGAAATCTCCATTAAACCAACATCGTGCATTTCGAAAATACCAATTTCATTTGCGGCACCAAAACGATTTTTTATACTTCTTAAAATTCTAAATTGATAATCTTTATCACCTTCAAAATATAATACCGTATCAACCATATGTTCTAAAACTTTTGGTCCTGCAATTTGACCATCTTTATTGACATGACTAACTATTATTAATGTTATATTTCTTGTTTTTGCAATATTTATCAATTCATTTCCACACGCCCTTACCTGTGATACTGTGCCTGAAGCCGATGATATTTCTGGGTCAAAAATTGTCTGTATCGAATCTATAACAACTACTTGTGGCTGTTCTTTAATTAATGCTTTAACTATATCTGTAAGTAATGTCGCACTTGCTATTTTTAATGATGATTTTTCTAATTGTAATCTTTGTGCTCTTATTCTTACTTGGTTAGTCGATTCTTCACCAGATATATATAAACAATTTAATCCTTTATTTGATAGTGTACACATTGTTTGTAATAATAATGTAGATTTTCCTATGCCGGGATCACCACCAATCAAAACAGCTGAACCTTTAACAAGACCGCCACCTAAAACCCTATCTAATTCACCAATGCCTACTATATCTCTTTGTGATTCTTCTATTTTTTTGTCTAAATTTTCAAAATGTATTTCATTTGCTGTTTCTAATACTTTTTGTATATCTGAGTTTTGCGAAATTAGTCCACCTTCTTCTTTTTCTTCTGTGATAGTATTCCATTCACCACAATCTGAACATTTTCCAGACCATTTTTTGTGTACTGCACCGCAATTTTGACAAATAAATAAAGACTTAGAAGTAGCCATAAAAATAGTGATAATTTAGATTGTAACTAATAATACACTATTTTTATAAAGTTCAATATGTTGATTGTTTACAAACTTTCTTCGGAAATTATTTCCAATATTAATTCTTTAATAACTATTCTATTATATTTTATAGCTATATCTAAAACAGTTTCACCTTTATAATTTTTCAATAAAAGATTTTGATTAAATTTTAATAAATACAATGTTATATCACTTCTACCCTCAATTATTGATAACATTAATGGTGTATATCCGTCTATGTTAAACATTTCTAAATTTGCATTATTTTTAACAAGCAACTTAACCATTTCTAAATTATTTCTTAAAATTGCATTATGTAATGCCGCATTGCCAAGCAAATTTTGAACATTTGGATTTGCACCATTAAATACCAAGTATTTTGTTATATTCATATCATTAAGTGATGATGCATAGTTTAACATTGTTTGTCCATTATTTAGAATATAATTTGGATTTTTTGTTAAATTAACGATTCCTCTAACTGTATCTAAATCACCCTTATTAATTGCTTGTCTTGCTGTATTTTGGAAATCCCTTACTGTCAATATATGCGGTATATGCCTATTGTCAATACTTCTAACATCTGATAGTAATTCTTCCGGTATATCTTCTGTGTCAAAATTACTCAATTTTTTCTCCTGTGGAACTAGTAAAGTTACTTCGTCCTTTTTGTTTGAATCTATTACTAAATCTATTTTATAATCTTCTATCATTTTTTGAAATTTATCTGCGTATATGAGTTCTTCTGTAACACCAGTATCAGTTAAATCAAACTTATCGTTATATTTTTCTTCCGTTTTATTTATATTTTTTTTGTTTTCTATTCTTGCTGTACTGCCCTTGTTATCATTATTTTTTGTTGTATCTTTATTCGTTTTAGTCAATTCTTTCTCGATTTCTTTTTCTATACTCTTATTTATCTCATCAATTTGTTCCTGCTGTTTTTTTTCTTGTTTCTTTATTTCTTCTTGTATCAAATTTACATAACCTTTTTGGAATGCTTTGGCCTCCTCTGATTGCTCATTTTTTATTGGTTTTGTAGCCAATTCCATCACATCTTTATTTAATTGTTCTTTATTCCTTTCTGCATTTTTCCTTAGCTTATCTTGATTCCTCTTTTCGATTATAATTGCAAATTCATCATCAATACTTTCTATTTTTGTTTTTTGTATTCCATTGGTGTTTTTTGTTAACTTTTCTTTAAAATCATTCAGTATTTTTTCTCTTAATTCTGATTGAGTGTTTTCAACTTTTTTTTCTACTTCATTTTTCTCTTCTGATTTTTCATTTTCATATTCTTTTGTTTTTTCTTCTTTTATTTTCAATTCTTTTACACTATCGCTTACTACGTCTGTTGTTGTAGCATACGAAAAAATCGCTATTAGCATTATTAATAAAAATGCACTAAAAAACTTTTTCATAATCCTATATTAATGTTTGATTTTCTCGCATGTTATTTTAATTTAAATGCGGGTAAAATCAAGTTTAAAATATATGAATTTTTTAAAAAATGCAATTGTTGTTAGTCTATGTACGTTAGTTTCAAGAATATCCGGATTTGTTAGAGATATATTTTTTGCAAAATATCTCGGTACAGGATTTTTCTCAGACGTGTTTTTAACAGCTTTCAAACTACCAAATTTTTTTAGAAGTATTTTTGCAGAAGGTGCATTTAACTCTGCTTTTGTACCGGTATTTTCTAGCAGTATTGTTGAAGACAATAAGAGTAAAGCGGATCATTTTTTAAGAAATTTATTCTCTATTTTATTTTATTCATTATTGATTTTTACAATATTTATTGAGTTATTTATGCCATTTGTCATAAAAATAATAGCGTTTGGTTTTTCTGATGATTTACCAAAATATCAATTATCAGTAATGTTGTCAAGAATAACATTTCCATATCTGATTTTTATATCTATAGTCAGTTTTTTTTCAGGTATATTAAATTCAATTGGGAAATTTACGGTAACATCTTTGTGTCCTGTAATACTAAATATTTCTTTTGTTATTTTTGCAATTTCATCGAGTTTTTTGAATATAAATATAGCTTTTATGCTGTCCATGGCAATTTTTGTTGCTGGGGTTTTACAATTCTTATTTTTATTATTTTTTACAGTAAAAAATGGCTATATTGTATATCCTGTAATTCCAAAGATTGATAATAGACTAAAAGAATTTTTTAAAATATTTTCTTCAAGTTTAGTTGGTTCTGGAATTATCCAGATAAATTCAATGATTGATGCTATTATGGCAACAACAATTGTTGGTGCTGTTTCGTATATATATTATGCCGATAGATTGGTTCAATTACCACTTTCGTTAATTGGAACTGCCTTAAGTATTAGTATATTGCCGGCATTATCTAAAGTCATACAGTTAAAAGATAACAATGAAACAGACAATATAGAGAATTTTTCACTATTTATCGCCTTGTTTATTGGATTACCAGCTTGTATAGGATTATTTACACTTTCAGACTCGATCATATCAGTTGTTTATCAGCGTGGAAAATTCAATATTAATGATGCGATTGCTGTATCAAAAGTATTAAAGGTTTATTCTATAGCTCTGCCATTAATGATATTAACAAAAATATTTCAAACGATATTTTATGCTAATAAAGATACAAAAACACCGATGATAATATCGTTTTGTTCATTATGTTGTAATGTGGTATTCAATCTTATTTTTGTTAAAATCTTTGGCTATATAGGAATAACACTTTCATCTGTTGTGTCGTATCTTTTTAGTGTGTCATTACTTTTATATTCTTCAAAAAAATTTGTTCATTTTAATGATTTTTTGAAAATAAATTCATTAAAAATTGTTTATAGCTCAATCATAATGTTTTTAGTTTTAACATTTTTCAATAAATTTTTATTAAATGACATTTTTTCAAAAGGATTGTTGTTGAAAATTCTATTACTTGGTTCAGCAATTGGTTTTTCTAGTTTAGTATATTTAGTAATTTGTTTTGTAACTAGAGCCATAGATCTAAAGTTAATCAAAAAGTTATTTTAACTATTGAATTACTAGTGTTTAGAGTGTCAAAATTTTTTTAATAAAATCAAAATTCACACTTTTAAGCACACGGTTGCTAATAAAAAGTCGAATTTATATCTGTTTGTAAATCTATTTTATATTTGAATTATTTTTTTTCATTTATGATTAGTTTCTTAATTGAATTTGTAAAACCAGAAATGATTTCTATATTACTTTTTGGAATCTTCAATTTTTCACTAAATAATTTTATGATTGCTTTGTTTGCTTTTCCTTCTTCTGGTACTTCGGTAACCTTAACTTTTATTAAATCATTTTCAAAATAAATCTTATTCTCTTTTGATTTTGCAATTACTTTTATTTCAAAAATTTTGTTTATTGGTATAAAATCTATCATTGTAATGTTATTGTTTTTGGAATCCTTTTTGTTTTTTGAACACAAATAACCTTTGCTGTGACTTTATTTTCATAATTGTCTATAACATTCAAATTTATATTACCTGAATTGATTTTGTAGTCAACTTTATATTTATCCAAAAATGATTTTATATAATTTTTTTCCATAGCAATTATATTGTTTGTAAATACTCCAAACACATTGCTTTTTGTTTTTGCAAGTACTATTCCGTACAAACTCATATTACTATCAAATAACGGACTTCCTTGTTTTTGATTATACACATCAATTGATTTACCGTACAAATATCGATCCAACTTTTTAAAAGTTGTCCTTGATAAATCAATTTTAAACGGTTCATTCAAACTTTTAACAGTATAAAGCTTATTTAGATCGTTGTTATTAGATATTAAAGCATAATTTTTAATATCTATATTCATTTTTGTGTTTATTTCTAATATTGATAATCCATATTCAGCGTTTTTTATTGTATTTATAACATGATAACAATTGTCATTATATAAAATGTATAGATTATATTGTGAATCATCATCCTTTTTACATGTATTTTCTGTCAAATCATAGGTTGTTAATAGCTGTTTTTTATTAATAAAAATTGCATATCCAATAAATTCACTCTCATTTAGAGTTTTTGTAATATTATCGGTCTTGAACCTAATATTTACAAATTTTATTACGTTATAGCAAAAAATAGCTAATACGATTATAAAAATTACAGACATATACTCATGTATATTCAAATTTATTCTTTTTGTCATAATTACTTTGAATATTTATACATTAAATCTAAAGTGAAAAATATCACCATCTTTTACTATATAATCTTTTCCTTCCAGCCTTAACTTACCAGCATTTCTACAAGCTTCTTCACTACCATACTTTAAATAATCTTCACAACTTATTGTTTCCGCTTTTATGAAACCTTTTTCAAAATCAGTATGAATCACACCAGCTGCCTGTGGAGCTGTTGAATTTTTTTGAACAGTCCATACATGCGCCTCTTTTGGTCCGACTGTAAAAAAACTTATCAAATCTAATAGATTACACGCAATTTTTATGATTTTATTTAATCCTTTTTCTTCTAATCCAAGTGTTCCTAAAAACTCTTTTTTCTCTTCTTCTGAATCTAACAAAGCTATTTCTGATTCAACTTTTGCCGATATGTTTGTCGAAATCGAACCAATTTTTTTAGCATATTCTTCAACTAGTTTTGTATAATTATTTCCTGTTGTTACGCTATTTTCATCAACATTACATATAAAAAACTGTTTTTTTGATGTTAAAAGTTGAAGCATTCTAAAATCTTTTTCTTCTTCCTTTTGAATTTCTGTGTTAATAGCTGGTTCTCCTTTATTTAGCACATCAATTACTTTTTTTATTAAATTTACTTGTGCCACTAATGCTTTATCTCCATTTCTAGATTTTTTCTCTATATTTGGCAATCTTTTTTCTAAACTTTCTAAATCAGATAAAATCAATTCCGTTTGTATTAATTCTATATCCCTAATTGGATCAATATTACCTTCAACATGACTTATATCATTATCTTCAAAACACCTTACAACATTGGCT
>CAKVBE010000054.1 GCA_934725005.1 uncultured Rickettsiales bacterium
GATGAGCTTTTAAAGCAAAAGTCGATGCCTGTTGAGAAGATAGATGAAGATTTAATTAATACTATGAATAGTATGCTTGAATTTATGTATGAATCAAAAGGTATTGGTCTGGCTGGTGTGCAAATTGGCGTCCTAAAAAGAATAATCACTATAGATTTACAAGAAAATGGTAAAAAACCTGTATTTTTAATCAATCCTGAAATTATTTGGCATTCTGATAATTTAGTTGAAAGTGAAGAAGGTTGTTTATCTGTCCCTGGTCAGAGAGCTAAAATAAAAAGATTTGATAAAGTTAAAGTAAAATATTTAGACGTTGATGGCAAAGAAAACATAATAGAGACCGATGGTCTATTTGCGATTTGCTTGCAACATGAAATAGACCATTTAGATGGTAAATTATACATAGATTATTTATCTAAGTTAAAAAGGGATTTAATTTTATCTAGAGTAAAAAGCGTTCTAAGAAGAATGTAATAAAATGGCTAAACAATATAAGTATAAGGCGTTAGATAGAAATTCTAATAGAAAAGTTAATGGCACAATGGAAGCGGCGAACCCGTTAGCACTAGAAAAAATATTATCTGATAATAATCTTATACTTATAGACTTTAAAGAAACAAAAGGTGCTAGTACTTTAGCAACACTGTTTAGCTCAAAAATTACATCTAAAGAGTTAATAACAATGTTTGTTACATTAGAACAGCTTGAAAGGGCTGGTATTCCGATAATAAATTCATTGAAAGATATAAAAGATTACACTACTAATATAAGGTTGAAAAATATTGGACAAGATTTGTATGAGTCTGTAAAAAATGGTAGCTTATTGTCTGAGGCTATGGCAAAACATAAAAAAGTGTTTGATGAAGTTTCTATAAGTCTTATAAATATGGGTGAGAAAACAGGGCAACTTGAGTTAGCGTTAACAAATATTGTTGAAAATATTAAATGGAGTGGTGAAATAAAAAGAAAGACAATGAAAGCTATAAAGGGTCCATTAGCTACGCTTTCATTAATGTTGATTATAACTGTTATAATGTTAAAATTTGTTGTTCCAACCGTTTTATCTTTTTTATTAGATCAAGAATTGAATATTCCAAGTGTAACAAAAAGCCTTATAGCAACTTCAGATTTTGTTCAAGACAATTTTATATATATATTGGTTATACCTATATTATTGTTTGTTTTAACAAAGATTTTTTGTAGAATTAGTAGTAAGTTTGCTATTTTTATTGATGCATTAAAGTTAAAAATGCCAATTTTTGGTCAAATAATTAAAAAGATTGATTTGTCCAGGTTTGCAAAATTTTTCGGAATTACATTTTCTTCGGGAATACAAGTTTTAGAGTGTATGGATATAACAATAAAAGTTGTAAAAAATAAAGCTATAAAACAAGAATTAATTTTAATGAAAGAAGATATAGCTAGTGGTTCTTCCATATCAAAGTGTCTAGAAAATTCAACTTATTTTCCATTGATTGTCGCAAGGATGTTTAAAATAGGTGAAGATACTGGAAATATGACAGGTGCTCTGGAAAATATAAATTATTTTTATGAAACAGAGATAAATGACGCAATAGAAGCTGTTATAGCGTCTTTAAAACCAGTAATGTTGTTTGTAATGGGTGGATTATTGATTTGGATAATAATTGGTGTGTTTGGACCTATTTATGGAAGTTTTTCAAAATTGATTTAAACTAATTAATTTAAGTATTGCGTACTTTTATTTACATGTTTCAAGCCATTGGCTGCAACAATTTAAATATTAATAATAATATTTATAATTTATTAGCTCTAAAAGTTAAGAAATAGACATTAAGTTTAGAAAAAGAATATTCATACTTTCGACATAGCATCATGAGAACAAAATCCAACTTATCTCCATTAGCTTTGCCAACGATAAGGAGTCTAAACTCGGTAATAAATCTCATGATCCGCTCACCAACTCTATCCATACCTTTATGTTAGCAAGTTAAAAACTGTAAAAAATGACAACCTAAATGTGTAACATCATCATAGCAATCGGTATTAACTACCAAACAGTGAACAAACTCAATATTAACATACAACTAAAAAACATATCGTGCTCTCTTAGGCTTAAAAGAGAGACACGTCCTAACAACTAATATAGGAGTTAATATGGAAACATGTATACAAAATAACACGATCTTATTATTGAACATAATTTTTTATAAATCAAGTATATTTTATCAAAACAAAACATTATTAAATATACGCTGTGTTAATAAACATTTTAGATATGTCTCAGTTTTTCTTAATGTTTATCTGTGGCTGTCCTATATACAAAGGTTGAATATCTTCTGAAAAGAGTTTATGCTCTGTTTTAAAATGATTCAATTTTATTAAATCATCAATTGACTCTTTTATATTTAGTACCTTGCAGTAATCTTTTACATAATCTTGTATTTCTTGGTTGTTTGTTATAACTGTATCATTATTCTTTAGAGTGTTTACAAAATTTTCCTTTTTTTGTTGACTGTAATTACCGTTTGAGTCTTTTATATAAAAACAGTTTATACCACCATTAACTACCACATAATCAAATTTTTTATTATATGATAGTATTTCAAAAACATCATTTTCTATTATTTTTTTGTTAGTTATTGCTTTAAATGCTTTTGCGAATGATATTGATGTTTTTATTGATATAAAGCTTCCAGGTCCTTTAACAACGGATAGAACATCTATATCATCATATGTTAAATTATTCTTTTTAAGTGTTTCTTCAATTGATAAAACTAGAAGTTCTGCTTGTGATGAAACTTTATTAATTACATATATATCTTTAAATAATGCATTATTTTGCACTATTATTTTTATATCTTGATTTATTGCATCTATTGTTATAATTTTAGTCATGTTTTTTATTGATTATTTCTAAAGCAGAAATTATTAATATTACGTATAGACTGATTATTTTCTTTTTTTTTAAAAAATATTCAAGTTTATTTTATTATTACTAAATTATTTTAAAACATGGAAGAAGTTATACATCCATCTAACAGAAAAACTATAGTGCTTGTTGGAATGATGGGAGCGGGTAAGACTACAACCGGTTTTGGTTTAGCACAGAGATTAGGTATTAAGTTTGTAGATTCTGATAGAGAAATAGAAAAGGCCGAAGGTTGTCCAGTAAGTGAAATTTTTAAAAATAAGGGTGAAGAGTATTTTAGAGAAATCGAAAGAAAAGTTATAAGAAAAATATTGAATTCAAATAGTTCACAAGTTTTGTCGATAGGTGGAAACGCTTTTGATGATGACGTTATTAGGGAAAAAATAAAGGAAAAAGCAATTTCTATATATCTTGAAGTCGATTTGGATACATTGATAAAAAGAGTTGAAAGAAGAACAAATAGACCTATGCTTGAAGATGGTGACAAAACACAGATAATGACAGATTTATATAATCAAAAAACCCCATTATATTCACAGGCTGATATTTGCTTAAATACAACATTTTTGAATAAAGATACCACAATAAACGTTATTATTAAACTACTAGTTGAATATATAACAAATTTTGATCCAAAAAAATCTAATAATTAAGAAAGATGGCAAACAAACTAGTTTATGTTATAAAGTATTTACTGTTTGCCATTATATTTTTGTTCTTTTCAGTTTTACAAAATAATTTATTATTATCAAATATTAGTAACAACTTGATACCGGATTTTTCCGCATTTTTGATATTTTATTCGTTTTTTGTCAAGAAAAATATATCTTATTTTGGTGTATTTTTGTTGTGTGTTATAAATGATGTAATGAAAATGTTACCAACTGGTATAAGTGCAATTAGTGTTTTATTAACGTGTAAGTTGATTGAAGTTATATTGTCAAGAACAACGCTTGAACCTGATAAGAATGTGTATGTCACATTTTTTATGTACTTTTTAATGTATAATATGTTAGAGTTGTTTCTGATGACATATTTGTATGATAGATATTTTATACCATCATTTTTATTTTTTATTCTAAGTTTTATTTATTTTATTGCATTTAGATATGCAATAGAGTCTGTACACAAATTAATTGCAAAAGAAAAATAATTTATGTCTGGACTTCATGAAGAGCATTTAAAGGGTAGGGTATTTTTAAAAAGGTTATTTTTTGTAGTGCCTATTACTTTAGTTTTAGTTATAATTTTAATATTAAGACTGTTTTATCTACAGATTATTGAATACAATTATTTTATAACTCGTTCCGAAAATAACAGAATTAAGATAAAGCTAATACCGCCTCTAAGAGGTAATTTTTTGGATAGAAATAATCATAAATTGACTGAAAATAGAAATAGTTATGATGTATTTTTGTATCAAAATAAAAATAATAAAGATGTAATTAAAAAGATCTCTACCGTATTGTCTATAGATGACGAAAATGTTAAAAAAATAGATCAAATACTTTCCAAAAATAGGTACATGCCGATAGTTCAAATTTTAAATCACCTAACTTGGGAAGACTTAGTCAAGTTAGAGAGTAACATGTATGATTTAGAAGGAATTGTCGTAGAAGAGGGTAATATAAGAAATTATTTATACGATGAGGAATTTTCGCATATAATAGGCTATATATCAAATCCAAATGAAAAAGAGATAAAAATATTATCAAAAAGAGAAAGAAAAGAAATACTGCTAAATCCAAATTATAGGATTGGAAAAACAGGTTTAGAAAAAAAGTATAATGATGATTTAATGATTGAAAATGGTTATAAAAAAATGGAAGTTAATGTTTTAGGTATTCCATTAAGAAACTTAGAAATTAAGAAACCTGTTCAATCTGAAGATATAAAACTTACCATAGATTTAGAATTACAAAAGTTTGTATATAATCTTCTAAAAGATAAGAGAGGAACAGCTATAGTTTTAAATGTTAAAACTGGCGAGATTTTGTCAATGGTATCAACGCCATCTTTTAAATCAAATGAATTCGTTACTGGTGTGAACAAAAAATATTGGAATGAATTATTAAGCGATGAAAAAAAACCTTTACTCAATAAAGCCATAAGTGCTTTGTATTCTCCTGGTTCGACATTTAAGCCATTAGTTGCATTATCTGCGTTAGAAAATGGATGGGATGAGAATAAAAAAATTGCTTGTGTTGGAAGAACATTTTTTGGACCAAGAGAATTTAGATGCTGGAAAAAAGAAGGTCATGGTTACATTAATATAAAAGAGGCAATACAGCATTCTTGTAATATTTATTTTGCAGAGCTAAGTGCGAGTGTTGGTATTGATTTGATTTACGAGACAGCAAAAGATTTTGGTATTGGCGAAGTATTTGACATAGGATTAGATAATTACAAAAAGGGAATTTTACCAAATAAAGAATGGAAAAAAAAATATTTGCATGATGTTTGGGTTAGAGGTGATACAATAAATGTTGGAATAGGTCAGGGATTTTTACTTGTGAATCCGCTGCAATTATCTGTTATGGTTTCAAGAATAGCTAATGGTGGTTATCCAATAGTGCCATTTCTCAATTATAATGGTGATATGAGAAATTATAATAAGTCATTATTTAAAAAAAAATCTAAGTATAGTGCAAAGAATATAAATATAGTGAAAGAAGGTATGTATATGGTTATGAATAAGAAAGGCGGTACAGGTTTTTTCAATAGGATATTAAAAAAGGAATTTGAAATGGCTGGAAAAACTGGTACAGCACAGGTGATTGCTTTAGATACCAAGAATAAAATGGGAGATGATAATAAAGAATTGATTGAAAAATTTAGACATCATGCATTATTTGTTGGTTTTGCGCCATATAATGATCCAAAATATGGTATAGCTGTTGTTATAGAGCATGGCGATGGTGGAAGCATCTCGGCTCTACCTATTGCAAAACAAATATTAGAATTTGCTCAGGAAAAGAATATTTGATTTTTAATTGCATGTATAAGTACCTTTTGGGTATTTATTTTTTAATATTTGAGAACGATTTTTAAAAATATACTCTGTATTGTAATAGTGTCAAACAAACTCATTTATACCAATTTTTTATAAGTTTGAAATATTTACAATAATTTTCACATTTTTACTATGAGATTATTTAATGTTTTTTTGAGGATTGTATGGCTTTTTTGAGGTCTGTTGTATTTTTCATAGTCTTTATTTTATCTACTATATTCCTTTCATTAATTATGGTTGTTGCTACTATAATAAGAAACAACAAATTGATTTGTAGAATTACATCAGACTGGACAAAATTAACAATATTTTTCTTAAAATATATATGTAAGATTGATTATAAAGTTGAAGGAATTGAAAATTTGCCAGATAGTAGTGAAAATTACCTAGTTGTTAGTAAGCATCAATCCACTTGGGAAACATATTTTTTATACTACTTCTTTGAGAATAGGGCGTCATTTGTGTTGAAAAAAGAGTTGTTAAGTGTTCCTGTAATAGGTTACGGTCTTAAGAAAACTGGTCATATAGCGATAGATAGAAAAGCTGGGGGTTCCGCAATGAAAAAATTGATAAAAGATGCTGAACGATTAATTAATAAAGAACATAGAAAAATAGTAATTTTTCCACAGGGAACTAGAACACCTATAAACGGAACTACTAAAGACTATCCATATA
>CAKVBE010000055.1 GCA_934725005.1 uncultured Rickettsiales bacterium
AAATATCGCCTCAATTAAAGGGAACTGTTTATTTGTTTAGAAAAGCTATATTCGATCCAACTTCATATCAATCAGGGGAAATAGGTAGCATTGAGCGTGTTTATATACCTCTTTATGTTCTTTATCATCCTCAATATATTTTATTCGGTGCAGGAACAGCTTTTTCAAATTGGCAGACTGCTGGGATATTAGGATTCCCACACTTTGGACAATCTGATTTATCAAGTTTCTTTGCATTAGGAGGTATTTTCTTTTGTATAATAGTTTTTTCAATTTATAATTATTTCTACTTACAAATAATTGGAAAAGTTAAAAATAAAGTATTCTTTAGAATTTCACATTTTTTAGTTGTTTTTTTCTATTTTTTCTATACACAACCATGGACACAATCAACATTAAGTATATGCTTATTGATGTTGTTTATACCGTTGAGTATGTTAGCAAAAAAGAATATTTAGTGAGGAGTGTGCTTAGTTATTTATGAAGAATAAAAAATATAAATATCTAGGAAAAAATACGTTGATATTTACAATTAGTTCTTTTGGTACAAAGTTCTTATCTTTTTTCCTAGTGCCACTTTATACTAATGTTTTGACAACGAAAGAATACGGTATTATCGATATTATCAATACAAGTGGAATTTTAATGACATATATTTTTACTTTAAATATTTCGGACGCAGTCTTACGTTTTGCTATAGAACAAAAGAATGAACATGAAAAAATTTTAAAGTACGGGATACATGTATTATTAAAAGGTAGCTTACTGTTGCTTGTCTCTTTAGTCCTTTTCAAATATTTGAATATTATTACATGGAATAAAACATATTTATTTTTTATGTTTTTATTCTACTTCAGTACAGCTTTATATCAGATTTTATCAAACTACCTTCGTGCAATTGATAAAATGACTGAAGTTGCTGTTGCAGGAATTGTTACATCATTAATGATGATTATATGTAACATATATTTTTTATTAGTTGTACAATATGGAATGATTGGGTATTTGCTTGCTCAAATTATTGGTCCATTAATTGCATCAGTTTATATCTTATGGATTATAAAGGATTCTTTATTTGAAATAATTACTTCTGAAGTGGATCAATGTATAAAAAAGGAAATGGTGATTTACAGTATTCCTTTAATTTTCAATAGTATTAGTTTATGGATAAATGCTTATTTGGATCGTTATTTTATAACATTAATGATAGGTTCTAGTGAAAATGGTATTTATGCAATTGCTGGAAAAATCCCAACTATTTTGACTACTTGTTATACAGTGTTTTCATTAGCTTGGAATATATCTGCAATTAAAGAATTTGACGCAAAAGATGAAGATGGTTTTATTTCTACTACCTATGAGTTATATAATTCTTTATTGATCATGGTTTGTAGTGGATTGATTTTAATTAATCTTCCATTAGCAAAAATTTTATATGCAGGTGATTTTTTTGTAGCGTGGAAGTATTCTTCAATTATGTTGATTTATGTTATGTTTAATGCATTGACAGCTTTCATTGGAAGTTTATTCTCAGCTATGAAAGAAACAAAAGTAATTGCTGTGACAACAATTATTTCAGCAGTTGTGAATATTGTTTTAAATCTTATGTTAATTCCAAAATATGGCATTTTAGGTGCAGCTATTGCTACAGTAGCTTGTTATGTAGTGATGTGGAGTATTCGTTATTTAATTTTAAGGAATATGATGACATTCGATATTCAAATTAAAAAACATCTACTTATGTATATATTATTAATTTTACAAGTTATTTTCGAACATTTAGACAATCATTTTTATATTGGTCAAATAGCAGTAATACTTTTATTGTTGTATATAAACCGCGACAAGTTATTGGTTTTGAAGAAGGGTTTAATGGAAAGGCGATAGATTATGAACGTATTATCAAAATTTATTACCCGAACGAAAGAATATGGTATTGGGTATGTGTTACAAACGATTGTCCAGAACAAAATATTTACTCGTATTGAAGTTTTAAATGATACGATTGGAAGTTTCTTATTCAAGAGAATTCCATTAAAAGAAACTATTATACTTGAAAGTCATAATGACTTTGATTCAAACGGTGGAGCTTTTTATGATTATTTAATTAAGCATAACTTTAATGAAAAATATAAAATTGTTTGGCTTTTAAGAAACAATAAAATTAAATATGTTTTGCCTAAAAATGTTAAAACTGTTAGCTTATTAAAACCGTCTTTAAAAAAGATTTATTATTTATATACATCTAAATACATTTTAACATGTCATTCTGTTGTAGGAAGTAAAAGAGCATATCAATTATCATATTATTTGACACATGGAGCGATTGGACTAAAAAGTACAAAAGGAAAAGAAAATTTACCTAAAGATTTAAATTATTGTTTAATACCTTCCGAATATTTTGAAGAAATATTTAAAGATCAGTATAGTATTAGAGGAACGGATGTACAAGAAGTGATTTTAGGCTTTCCTTCTCATGATATTCTTTATGAACCATCTAATAATGAAATTAGTAAAATCACGAATAAAAAATTTGCAAAGATGATTTTATGGATGCCTACATTTAGAAAAACTATGGGATTTAATCGAAATGATTCATTAAAAGAGTATCCTACAGGTATACCAATATTTACTGGTATTAAACAAGTAGAAGAGTTGAATAATTATTTAGTAGAAAAAAATATTCTATTAATTGTTAAAATTCATCCGATGCAGGATTTAACTCAGATAAAAATTCATTCTTGTTCAAATGTTATTGTGTTAGATGGAAATAAAGTGAAAGAGTTAGATGTAGATAATTATCGCTTGATGAAAGATGCAGATGCATTAATTAGTGATTATTCATCAGTGACTTTTGATTATTTACATTTAAATAGACCAATTGCTTATACATTAGATGATAAAGATGACTATAAGAATGGATTTATTGTAGAAAATCCAGAAACATTGATGGCAGGACCACAGTTATTTACTATCGATGATTTCTATGCGTTTATTTCAGACGTTGAAAAAGAAAATGATACTTATGCAGAGCGTAGAAAAGAATTATTTGACACTGTTTTTAAGTATCATGACGGTAATAGTTGTCAACGATTGGTTGAACATATGGGCTTGATTAGTAAAGAGATATAGATTTATGCAATTTGATAAAATTCAATTATTAATAGTGTGAGTATTAGATTATTAATCTGAAGATATCATATTAATATTTCATTAGATGATTCTCAAAATAGAAGTAAATTATAATGTTTACGCTGATAAAGATAAAATGTTAACACATAATTATTCCTCTTAGCAATATTAATTTTATGAGATAATAGAGTATTATTCGCTGTGTAAATAGTTAAAATATCATTTTTATATATGAGGCATCTATTGATTTTATTAATAAATGCTTGCTTTAAAGAATATAACAACAATTGGTCATCTTATGTAGATATTTGTTCATAGAACATTTATGCAAAATGATCAAAATATATAGTTGAGTAGTATCAAAATATAGAAATAGCTATAATGTTCATATCACAATCTAATGTTAAATGTAAAAATATTAGTTTAAAGACATTGAGAATAACATGGAATTTAAACGTTTTAGCATTAGTATAATTTGTTTTAGTTAGATGGTTAGAAAATTCCAAGGAGTTATCTTATCCAAACGATGCTCATTAAGGAACTGAAAGTGGGGTTAGTATGAAATACGATATAGATAAATTACATAGTTCATTGGTCGAAATTTTAGACTATGTGGTGGATATATGTGAAAAAAATGATTTTAGTTATTGCTTACTGTATGGTACTGCTTTAGGAGCTTATCGTCATAAAGGATTTATACCTTGGGATGATGATCTAGACATAGGAATGCCTAGAGAGGATTATATGAAGTTTATAAAATATTTACAAAATAATCCTTCACCACAGTTTTCTTTACAAAATGAAGATAATGAGAAAAATTGGTTTTTAACATTTAGTAAAGTTAGAAAAAATAATACAATTTTTATTGAAAATATGTCGGACGGATTATATTCTAACAATGGTGTGTATATTGACATATTTCCATTAGATTTCCTTAAAAGTAAAGATAGTATTTCAACGACTATTAAAAGAGGCTATATAAATTATTTAAAACATGTATTAAAAATCAATGCTTGTCCAAAATTATTTTTAGAAAAAGAAGGCCGCATAAAATATTTATTTGATAGATTGTTTTCTTTTCCATCACTTTTTTTTGACAACAAAACGCTCATAAAAAAAGTGCATTGTCTAATGATTTCAAAAAAGGAAAAATCCGATCAATTTTATGTTGCACAATATGATCAATCATCGTATTCTTCAATTATGAAAAAAAATATTTATTTTCCTTTCCAAAAGTGTGAATTTGAAGGAAAAAAATATTTTGTTCCAGGTGATATTGAAGAATACTTAAGGGGACAATACGGAAGTGATTTTATGACATTGCCTCCTATAGAAAAAAGGATGACTCATGAACCAATAAAAGTACAATTTTGATAAATGAAAAATATAAATAATTTTGATAGATCTAGTGTAAACTACATTTTCTTTTAGAAACAAAATTTCACATGTTATAGATTTTTGTAGGTTATTTGGATTTGCTTTGACATTTCATACAATCATTTAGTGAACATTGTTTTATTGTTGTAGTGTAGGTATAGAAGAATATGAAAATATAGAATGATTTTAAATATGTGGTGGATATTAAAGTCCTTATAGTTAAATGAAGATTAATACTTTGTTTGTAAGACATTATCTTTTTTGATGCTATTATACATCGGAGGCGAATATTAACAAACGATATTGAATGAAATTGATTAACAATACAATATTTTGTATATCAGTTTCTTTAACATGTCCAATTTTAAGAAGAAAAATAGCAGGCTTGTTTTTATATATGTTAATTAATGGCGACTCTGTTAGATAGTTCTTCAAAAATGTATGTACTTCCTCACATTGAAAATGGTTATATATATAAATTTCTTCTAAAAATTCATGTTACAACATGTGCTGTATTTCAGATATATTTTCTAAACATTGAAATTAATACCAATGTTAGCATTAGATGATGTACATCTTAGAAAAAAACATATATTATGTTAAAAGTATGGATTGTTTTAAAATCCATTTTAAATAAATAAAGAGTAATAAATTTAATAAACAAGGAGGACATCGTTATGTTAAACTTTACAGTCGGTCCAGTTATGTCGGACGATGATATCTTATCTATAGGTTCTGAGCAAGTACCTTATTTTAGAACACCAGAGTTTTCAAATCTTATGTTTGAGAACGAGAGACTTATTAAAAAATTTAGTAAAGCAAGTGAAGATTCTCGTGCTGTTTTTATTACAGGGTCTGGTACTGCAAGTATGGAAGCAGTTATTATGAATTGTTTTAATGAGAATGATAGAGTGCTTATTGTAAATGGTGGTAGTTTTGGACATCGTTTTGTTGAATTATGTCAGATTCATCATATTCCATATGATGAAATAATTTGTACAACAGGAAAAGCATTAAAAAAAGAACAACTAGAAAACTATGATGGTAAAAAGTATACAGGTTTCCTTGTTAATGTTCATGAAACTAGCACAGGTGTTCATTATGATATGAATATGATTAGTGAGTTTTGTAAAAAGAATAAATTGTTTTTAGTAGTAGATGCAATCAGTTCTTTTTTAGCAGATGATTTTGACATGGAAAATCTTGGAGTGGACGTAATGATAACGGGTTCTCAAAAAGCATTGGCATGTCCTCCGGGAATTTCAGTTATCGTTTTATCAAAGAATGCTATTGGAAGAATTGAATCTAATGATTGTCAATGTATGTATTTAAATTTAAAATCTGCATTAAAAAATGGAGAAAGAGGTCAAACTCCATTTACACCAGCCGTTGGAATATTGAGACAAATTCATAAGCGTTTAAATCAGATTGAAGATAATGGTGGAGTTGAAACTGAAACACAAAAGATACAAAGTCTTGCAGAAGATTTCCGTGAAAAAATAAAGGATCTACCACTAGAAATTGTATCTGATTCTATGTCAAATGCAGTAACACCGCTACACCCTTTAAATGTGTCAGCATATGATGTATTTACAATATTAAAAGATGAATACAATATCTGGGTTTGTCCAAATGGTGGTGAATTAGCAGAAAAGATATTTAGAGTGGGTCATATTGGAGCTTTGACAAAAGAAGACAATACGACATTAATAAATGCATTGCATGATTTGGTAAATAGAGGACTCCTATAAGATGACAACCGTAATTACTTATGGAACATATGATGTTATGCATTATGGTCATATTCGCTTGTTAGAAAGAGCTAAAGAATTAGGTGATTACTTAATTGTTGGAGTTACAGCAGATGACTTTGATAAAACACGTGGTAAAATCAATGTTCAGCAGTCATTAATGGAGCGAATAGAAAATGTACGTGCAACAGGTTTAGCAGATAAAATTATTGTTGAAGAATATGAGGGACAAAAGATTGATGATATTCATCGATATAATGT